>JACPZD010000025.1 GCA_016195665.1 Gammaproteobacteria bacterium
GGATTGAAACGATTGGTTTGCCGCAACAGTTGGTAACGGCAGATGGTATCGCCCGCTCAATTGAGCGGGCGCGGATTGAAACAAGCTGTAGTATCCAGGACTGTGGCAGCCGAGGCGGTATCGCCCGCTCAATTGAGCGGGCGCGGATTGAAACGTAGCCGTCACCCGCCCGTACACCGCTAGCAGCGCGGTATCGCCCGCTCAATTGAGCGGGCGCGGATTGAAACTCGCTCAAACCAACGTTGGGCAGATGACGCTCTCGGTATCGCCCGCTCAATTGAGCGGGCGCGGATTGAAACATCAAGAAATTCCCAATTAAAAATGTTCATAGCCCGGTATCGCCCGCTCAATTGAGCGGGCGCGGATTGAAACCGCTGTTACTGAGAGGCTTGGTCGGGTCCTGATATGGTATCGCCCGCTCAATTGAGCGGGCGCGGATTGAAACCTGTACGCGAGCACGCCGGTAACGGCTCCCGCGAGGTATCGCCCGCTCAATTGAGCGGGCGCGGATTGAAACTACCAGGGCGGTGTATGTGGCCACGCGCAGGGCGTTCTCCGTGATAGAGTTGATGCGCTCAATAAACTTCAATATGTGGCCGATAACAGGGATTTTCCTGAACCCGGCGATGCCGGATTTCAGCGATGCCAAAGAGATAGCCGTCGCCTTGCTTCTGCCGTCCTTGATGGCCTTCTCGTAGGCGCGGTTGAACGTATCCACCGCACCCGCATATTCATTGTATGAGGATTCAATGTTTTTACCGATGCGCTCCAGATCTGGAAGATATGCAGCTCCGATAAATCCACCGTGCGCACGGAAGTCCGAAACAAGCTCGGACGAACCGTGTTTTCTGATGTGCTGGGCAAGTTCTTTAACGGCTCTCGGATAAACAGAAAATATCTTGGCCGCCATCTTTGCGCCGTGGGCGCCCGTCAGGGTTATAGCCCCCTGAATCGCGTCGCGGATGGGATTGGTGAAGATAAAGTCCGGGCTGTAACCGGTGTAAACCTTGGACAGCCATGTATTAATCTCTCTACCAGCGGAGAGGATCGCCCCGAGATGTTCAACACCCATCGCCTTGTATTCTCTGGCGGCTATTTCATCATTGATCTGTACTTTGACCGCTTGGCCGCCGACATAGACATTCACCTCATTATCAGCCGCCATCCCGGACGCCTGCAACATCACCCTCACAGGGTCGGTCGTTTTCACAACGTCGAAATCGGCCTTGTTTCTGCCGTATCTAAGGGCCTCTTCTGCAATGTGGCGCCGGGCGTCACTCAGGTTGTCAAACGTGGCAACATCAGAACCGTGATACGTCACCATATAGCTGCTCTGCCCTGGCTTCAGCACCTGCCGCTTTACGGGCTTCCCGACAGTACCAATTTCAGGGTTATTGGCCTCCAGCAGAAACATTATCAGTGATTTACCGACGCGGTTTCTCTCGTCCATTGAGATAGCCCTTTCGTGGTCGCGCCAGATGTTTTCGATAATGGCCTCGTCGCGCGCTGAATGCCCCATGCGGCGCTTTTCTCTGGCGTATACACTCAAGCCTTTCCCGGCGCCTGAGCCCTTTTGTTCTTCCGTCCCCTTAACCGGTATGTAATTCTCATAAGTAGCATCCCAGGCATCAACCATCTCCTGAGATATAAATCCACCGTCCAACTTGATCTTCTTCGTTTGCTCGGTGACAGACCGCCATTCGTTTGCAATGGATTTTAGTTGGTCGAAGTTTGGTAGCTTCTCAAGCTCAGACATCTTGTTGCTTGCTTCTTCATCTGTCATCCCAAACGCGGTAGCGTCTTCATCTTGGTGTATTTTCCTGATCTGTCTGTTGGCTTCTAGCGCATGTTGTGCCAAGAGATAGTCGCCGATCTGCCCCATGCTCAGGCTGGCCTTTTGCGTCTTTTTGATGAGTGGCTGCATCTGCTGCTCGCGGAAATCCTGAAGGCGCACAGCAATCTTGCTGCGTGAGCTTGTTTCCGCGAGATACACGTCGGCGCCCTCCGATAGCGCAATCCCATTTCCCTTGAGCCAGTTTTGCAGCACTTTAAAGCGGTTGAAGTTGTCCTGGATTCTGCGTTGTGCCGCCTGGGCTTTAGTTTCCTCAGGTGGAGATCCAGCGGCCTGTACTTCATCTGGCGTGCGGCTAAACATGCTATTTGTGGTGCGGCTTGCTGCTACTTCTTCACCAGACATAAACGACGGCTTCCCCTGCTTTCTCGCCGCCGCCATCACAGAGGCGCGAAGGAGCGTCTGGATATGGTCTTCAGTGATCTTCCCGGCAGGAAGGGTGTAGTGCTTGATAATGAACGTCTTAATTGCATCCATCAGCTGCCGCCACCACGTTTGGGTCTGCACACGCTGATCCTGTCCGACACGGGCAATGACCTCGGCGATGAACCATTCAGAACCCTCCTTCATGTCTGGCTCGGCCTTTATTACTTTATTCCATGCATCGCGCACAGTGGCATTGCCCGCCTTGTTCATAAAGGTAATGCGCCGTTGCAGTTGGGTGTAAGACACTTCGCCTAACATGCCCTTTAAACCGTGATGCTCCCCAATCTCGTGCAGGACGCGCGTGACTATATCTGGGGGCGATGCGGACTTTACGATCCATGACCGGCCCTCCCAGTAAACAGCTTCTTCATTGCCGCGCATGAACGGATGAATCTCAGACGGAAAGTCCTGTGGCGAGTTCACGAAGTTGAGTAGGCCTTCGCGCTCTAGAACGGCTGTTGCCTTCTCGCCGAAGGCTGAAATGACGGCTTGGCGGGCGGTGGCGTCAGAAATAGAAAGCCCGGCGCTGGGCCGATCTTCGGTGGCCCTGGAAAAGCCCACTTTCCCGATGAAGTTGACAAGATCGTGGCGGGCGCGTACTCTTGTTCGCAAGCCTCGCAGTTGGTTGCTATGCCCGGGGGATTGGACTCCGGCCCATGTGCGCCACTCGGGGCTTCTTTGTGTGTCCTCGTACCGAAGCGCGGTCCTGAACCACCTTCCAACGACATGCTGGCGACTCTTCCCGTACACACTGCCAACCTTATTGATGTCTAATGTGCCATCTTTCTGGTTGCGATGAACCGCAACTATAATTGGCGATCCTTCCACATCCTTCATGTTGGTCAGCACAACCAGCGACCCTTTAGGGGCTGTCGGTGAGTCAGAGTCAAATACTGCTATCGGATCAGCAATGGCTTCCACCATCATGCGCAGATGTTCCATCGAAATCGCATGCTTGTCTTCGGTTGCTTTTGGAACAATATCCTGCGCCATCCGTAACGGCAGGCGCTCAAGCCCAAGCATCCGCAGCACTGGTGGAGTAATCCCCAGCGGGATCATGTCGCGTCGCGTCATCTCGCCACGCTCGTAAAGATCAAGCGCAGCATTCAACTGTTGTTGCCACTCAGGGTCGTACACTGTCTCTGGTGATTGACGGCTGAACATCGCCGTTCCTTGGCCGGTTTCCTTGGTCTCGCTCGGAATCCATAGCCTATTGGTGGGGATGTATTCCTTATTGCCATCGGCATTACGCACCAAGACAGACCAACTACGATCCAACCCTTCACCAAAAGGTTCCGCGGGCTCCAGGACTTCGACGGTCTTGCCGGTACGGATGTCCTGTAATTTTGAGCCTGGGGTCTCCAGCGCCTTCTCCACGCGCCGGCTGTTTGTCGCCAGGGCCAGATCATCGGCGAACGCTTGCGGGGCGCCTACCCTTTCGGCAAGTTTGCGGGTGTGCGCGGCTCGGGTTGACTCTGTAGCTTTGTCAACATTAGCCTGATTATTGTCAACCTTAGCAGGCTGACCGATGGCATCCACCTTGTCCGCCAGCTTGCCCACGGCATTGGCCATCTTCTCAACGGCTACGCTTATGGCGGTGACTTCTTTAGAGGCGTCAGGCGCGGCCTGCATAGCTTCGGCCGTAGCCTTCGTGGCTACATTCCGAGCGCCGGAATTCTCTTTTTGTGCGACTTTTGACGCTTCCGGTATACCAGAAACGGGTATGTTCTCACCTTCTTTGGGTAGGACAGGCTGCTCAGCTTTTGTTTCTTGCGACAGCTTTAGGTCTGGATAATTAGTCAGAGCCTCTTTTGGGACAGGTTTCCCTTCGCGCAGCGCTTTCTCCACCACATCCCGGTGACGGACAGGGGTATCAACACGAGCCAGTAACTTGTCAACCTCACCAGGGGTTAACGTAACATCCCCTTTTGCTGCTGCCGCTAGTTTCTGGCTTGCCTCGTCGCTGACGCCATATAACAGCTTCTCCAATCCGTTTATCTTAGAGGAAGCCTGAGATGCGGAATGCTTGGTGAAATCGCTTTGTACGATATTGGGCCGAGTAGCTTCGCGGGCCTGATCCCATTCCCTGGCTGTCATTTGCCAAGGCTCCTTGTTTAAAGCCGCTTTACTCTGATTTATCACCGGCTGCGTGCGATCACCCCAACGCCGCTCGATCTCTTTCTGCTGTTCTGAAAAGACCTTCCTTCCGAGCCTGCCGCGCAAATAACTCATAAACTTGTCGCGGGTTTGGTGCTTATCCAGGGCCTCGCTGATAACGTCACTGGGGGACTTTCCCACCCCACCCGATTTCATAGGGATAGTCCGGGTCTTAATAGGCTGAACCTGTGGGATAGCTGTTGGGACAGGTAATACGGGCTGTACAAGAGACTGTTGAGCCTGATTTTGCTGGATTTGAGGGGTTATTGGCACAACAGGGGGTGTTATTGTGGGCTGTACAGCATTGAGCTGTCCTATCGCAGGCTCTAAAGGCCGCAGCACGAATTGCCCAGGAGAGACCTCAACTGGCGCTACACCCTCTAACTTCTTGGCTCTGGCAAAGAAGGTGGCTGCTTTTTCAGTGGAAAAGGTCTGGCCGTTTAGGCGGGTTATGTCTGGAACGGGAGTTGCTTCATCTGTCAAGGTACGCGAAACATCGGTTCCCGTACCTTTTGGCTCCCCCATAGCCATGCTATGGGTAGTGGCCTGCACGGCCCCGGAAGGACTTGTTTTGGATAGGCCGCTATCAATGATAGCCTGCTGTAGGGCGTTTATGGGCTGATTTCCCGCCTGAGCCTGCGCTGGCTGCACGATCTCATTTTGGGCTGGTAAGGCGGTTGGCTCTGGCGGGATTGCGCCTATGACCTCTGGAGCGGCTTGCGCAGGGAAAGCGGGGGCAACTTCGGCTTTATTTTGTCCGGGCACAGTAATCGTTGCTGGCACGGCAGGCAGATTGACATACGCCTGTGTGGCGGCAATGGCTTCGTCTACGGTTTGAGCGGATTCTATTGCCTGTAGGGTGGTTGTTTCGGTAGCGGCGTGCGCAGTATTGATCTGGTCGAGGAGGGCGGTGTCTGTATGAGCGTTAAGATCGGGAACGACAGATGTCGCGCTGGCGGGAAATGGTATGGTAGGTGCGGCTGGAAGGACTTTCTGGGTGGGGGCCATCACGCCAGCGGCTCCACCAAATCCAGCACCACCCACAAACCCACCCACCGCATTGACAAAGGTATCCTGTCCTATTGGGCGATTCCCGCCTATAGCCACATTCGAGCCCAGATTCTGTGTGCGCTGTTCGACATCCTCTTCGGCGCCCCAAAACAAATAGGGTCAGGTCTAGATTAATAGCACAACCCCTGTATAGTTATCTCATCATGTCACGCCCTCTCCGTCTAGAATTTCCCGATGCGCTCTATCACGTTACTGCGCGCGGGGATAGGCAGGAAGATATTTTTGAGGACGACCAAGATCGGGAACTGTTTCTGGCGACGCTGGGGCAGGTCATTAGCCGGTTCAACTGGATTTGCCATGCCTGGTGCCTGATGGATAACCACTACCACCTGCTGATTCAAACACCGGACGGCAATTTATCCAAGGGTATGCGTCAGCTCAATGGGGTATACACCCAGGCCAGCAATCGCCGCCACCGGCGCGTGGGGCATTTGTTTCAAGGGCGCTTCAAAGCCATTCTGGTAGACAGCGATGCCTATTTGCTGGAATTGTCGCGTTATGTGGTGCTCAATCCGATTCGCGCCGGGATGGTCAAGAAACCGGGCGCTTGGCGGTGGAGCAGCTATCGGGCCAGCGTGGGCTTGGAGCCCGCCGCCCCCTGGCTTGCCGTTGATGGCTTGCTGGCGCAGTTTGCCAAACGGCGTAGTCTGGCACGGGAGCGGTATGTGCAATTTGTAGCAGAGGGCATCAAGGCCGCTTCACCTTGGGCTAATCTCAAGGGGCAAGTATATCTGGGTGATGAACAGTTTGTGCAACGTGTGCAAGCCCATCTCCAAGCAGGCAAAGACGATGTGCAAATTCCCCGTGCGCAGCGTCGTCCGCCCTCACCCACCTTAGCGGAAATCGAACGTCACGCGCAAGACAGAAATGCGGCCATCATTGCAGCTTATGCAACAGGAGCTTATTCTTACCAACAACTCTCCGCGCACTTCGGGATACACTTTACGACGGTTGGGCGAGTTGTTAGGGGAAGGGAATAATGCGCTATAAGCTTCGGCTACGGCATGATGCTGGTTCGTAGGGTATAATTGTTTGCAAGTGCAAATGCGGACCAGTGAGGAGGTTAAATACAGTGAACGAAATTATCTTTCTCGTGGACGAGGCGCCAGAAGGTGGTTATCAGGCGCGCGCGCTGGGCGAATCCATTTTTACCGAGGCGGACGACCTGGAAAGTCTTCATGTTCATGTGCGTGATGCTGTGCAATGCCATTTTGAGCAGAACCGGGCGCCAAAGATAATCCGGCTGCACTTCGTAAGGGAAGAAGTGATCGCCTTATGAGGGTGCCCCGCACCGTAAGCGGGGAATCGCTGGCCAAATCCCTCCAGAAACTTGGTTACCGGACTACGCGCCAGACCGGCAGCCATATTCGGTTGACCTGCGATAGCCCAAACCAGCATCACATTACAATTCCAAACCATGATCCGATACGCTTGGGCACCTTGTCCGCCATCTTGGCTGATGTTGCTTCGCACTTAAAAATGCCGAAGGAAAATCTGGTTAGACAGCTATTTGGATAGCCATACTATTAAGGCCGCAAAGGTGAACTATCGCGCGTGCAAACAGGGTCACGGGTCGCAATCAGGGTCACGCAATCAGGGTCAGGTCTATTTTCTTGACATAATGACCTGACTGAACTGTCTTTTTTTACTCCGCAAACATCTCCTGCAACACCGTCAATGTCTTCGCGGCTGTGCTCGTATCGAGTTTGCCCATGCGTTTGACGAGGCGGGTTTTGTCTACGGTACGGAGTTGGTCGAGCACGATCTGGCCTTTCTTGCGCTTGAAGGTAAGCGGAATGCGAGTGGGGTAGTCGCGGCCTTTGGTGGTCATGGGGGCGACGATAACGGTGCCGATGCGGAGGTTCATTTCATCGGGTGAGATGATGACGCACGGACGGGTCTTGCGAATTTCGTGGCCTTGGGTGGGGTCGAGGCTGACGAGGTAAACGTCGAAACGGGAGACTACCAGCGCCATTCGCTTCGATCCCACTCGGTGGCTAGAGTGGTGTCTTCGTCAAGGAGCTTGTCGTCTTTGCGCTGAGCCATCCCGGAGAATGCCTCGGACCAACCGCTACGCGGCGCATGAACGGGGCGGATGATGAGGACATTGTCTTCGACCTCGATCTCCACCGAATCCTTGAGGCGGCACTGCTCCAAGACGGATTTGGGTAGACGTATGCCTTTAGAATTTCCGATACGCACGATGTTGATTTTCACGGCTAAAGTCTCTTGCTCGAATTAATAGGTGTAATCACATTGTAGTTACGCTCTCGGTGGATGTCAATGGCCGATTCTGGCACGGGCCCACCACGATACAATAAGTAATCGCCGCGCACTTCGGGATACACTTTACGACGGTAGGGCGAATTGTTATAGGGAGAATGATGTGCATCTTAGCTAGACCATAGCCTCTTGCTGCCGCTTGTCTCTGTGACGGGGAGGCCTCATGGTCTGGCTCCATGATTGTTGATTAATTTCCCGCTTATCTGGTTGCGCTGCGGTAATGCGGGTCTGTCCAACAGCGCGGCAGTTTTTCATCGGAAGGAAAGACCAGCTCATTCTTGTCAAATAACTCAGGCTCCGGCATTTCCTCGCCTGCGTGAAAGCGCCCCGACACGGATGATTTACAGGGGTCGAACAGGGCATCCACGTTAAGAATCTCCACCATATCGCCGATTTTTTTGTGCTTCAAGAACATGATATTTTCCTTTTTAACGCGTTGGGATAAATCCTACACCTTTTTATGCCGTGTTTGCAGACGTTCTTGCTCACGCTCACGTGGTGCACTTAGAAGTAGAATTCACCCCGGAGCGGGTTTTGGGGAGGTTGTCGGCATAGCGGATGTCATAGGCGCGCGCGATGGGCGTACTCGTTCGGGGTTGCCAGAACGGAATCTCAGTCAAGCCGCGGCGGGGGTGATCTCCCGCTTGATGCGCTTGGCGTTTTCGATTTCAGCTATCCGCAAGTCGTATGCCGCCTGCAAATTCAGCCACGAGCGCGCATCGCCGCCAAAGTAGCGCGCCAGCCGCATGGCGGTGTCCGCCGTGACGCCGCGCCGCTCGCGCACAATGTCGTTGATGCGCGGCGCGGGTACGTTCAGGGCTTTTGACAGCGCGTTGGCGCTCATACCCAGCGGGATCAGATAATCCTCCCGCAGGATTTCGCCGGGATGTACCGGCCGCATGCCATTCTTGAACATAGTAGTCTCCGTCAGTGATAGTCCACAATCTCGACGTCTTCCGGACCAGCTTCCGTCCAACGGAAGCACACACGGAACTGATCGTTCACGCGGATGCTGTACTGCCCGGCGCGGACGCCTTTCAAGGCCTCTAATCGATTGCCCGGTGGCGAGCGTAAAAATTCCAGCGTTTACGCCGCATCGAGTTGAGCCAGCTTGCGTACCGCTACGTTCGCAATTCCTGAAAACCGCTTGCAGTTGCCCGTTTCAAACAGAGCCTTCGTATCGGCGCAACAGAAGCTCTTGATCATGTTTTTATGGTATAACGTTTAACGTAAACGTCAAACAATGGGTAATCCGGCGCGCCGCCCAGTCCGCGGTACACACCCTCGTCTCATAGACTTTGCACCGAAGTACGCCGTGCTCCTACCCCTCAAACCGATTTTCATCGAATGACCAGCGACCGAAACGTTTTGTCTTGTTGACTCAGCCCGATAACCCAAGTAGCCTGATTTACAGTCACGATTCGAATGTCATTACGGGAGAGCATGCCATGAAGTTGTTACGTTATACGGGTTTGGTGATGGTCTGGGCCTTGTTAGCGCCCGGCGCTGGTTGGGCCGCCAAGATGCAGGAACCCCAGGTGGACTATTCGGCCGATAGTGTGATGGAGTCGGAAGGAATGGCGATGAAGTCGCGCGTCTACCATTCACACGGAAAACAGCGCCAGGAGATGGGCGGCGAGGAAGGTGTGGTCACGATTATCCGCCCCGACAAGAAAGTGGTATGGCAACTGATGGGCAATATGTACATGGAAATGTCCATGGATCAACAGGGCTCGAACGATCCGCATGACATGGACATGCAGCAGACCGCGGTGGGGGAGGAAGAGATTAACGGCGTCAAGACCACCAAATATAAGGTCATCGCCACGGCGAAAGACGGCAAGAAGTTCGGAGGTTTTTTCTGGACCACCAAGGATGGTATTACGATGAAGATGGATCTGTTGTACAAGGAAGGCAACAGAAAGGATCGCGTCGCAATCGAATTGAGTAATCTGAAGATCGAAATGCAAGACCCTAAGCTGTTCGAAATTCCCGCGGGTTACACCAAGAACGACATGGGCGCCATGATGGGGCGAGGACAGCCGGCTGGAAAGCCGAATACGGATGAGATGCCGAAAGACATGGGCGGGGACAAGGCGGGCGGCGCCGGCATGGATCCCGATAAGATTATGAAAGAAATGATGGAACAGGCGCAGTAAAGGGGACTTATGAAGCGATTGCATAGTCATGGCGCCTTGGCGCTGTTGTGGGTGGGTTTTTCCGCAGCCGTTGTCGCGGATGACATCTGCGGCGATTCGACCGGGCAGGCGCAAATCGCCGCCCGTGAGGCCGACGTGGCCCGGGCCGAAAAATCCGGCGACCAGGCGCAGATCTTTCTGGCCTATCAAGGCGCGATCGGAGTCGAATGTGCTTCGGACGGCCTCGTGGCGAAGTCGCGCGCGAGCCTGCCGAAGCTCGGCCGGGAACTCGCCGCCAAGGCTGAGGCCGATGGGGTGCTGTATACCAAAGAACCGCCACGCGCCGATGGCAAGACCTCGGCCTTTGCCTGGTTCGAGGCCAGCGGGAATTTCGCCGAGGCGGATCGGGTGATGCTCAAGGCCGTACACGCCAAGCCGGAAGACATGGAATTATTCAAGTCAGCCTGGAATGTGGATAGCTTGTCGGGCAGACGCTCGGGTGGGCACAAGGCGTCTGCGAGCTATCGGCAAGAGTTGGAAACGCTTGCCAAGACCAGTGCCGCGAAGCTGATGTCTCTGGAAGAGCAGGACGCCAAGGGCCTGACTGCGGATGCGGGAACGCTGGGGACTTCTGCGAGCAAGTCACTGGAGAAGCTGCAGCGCGCTGCGGACTGGATGCAGTTCCTCCCGGAGGGGGACAAGCCGGCTAAAGTTCGCGCCGAGCAACGCGGCGACACCATCATGAAACGGGGCGACGCAGGGCTGATGGGTGCGGTGGCCATTGGTTATTATCAATTCGCCGGTTCGCCGAAGGCAGCCCAGGTAGAAGCCAAGATGGAGGAAACCATGCGCGCGGCGGAGAAGTCGAGTGAGAAGGTAAAAGACGCGATTGTAGAAAAAAACGCGGACGATCAAACGAAATTCAAAAAGGGCCAGGCGGATCTCGAAAAAGAGTTGGACTTCTAGCTGTATACGGACTGCTGTATCCGTTGGCATCACTGACGCATAGAGCTTGCCGCGGTTACTTTGATCGAAGCGCCGGTAGGCTTGCCCTTGGTTGCGAGCGCTTGCCTCGGTTCCTCCTCCTTCCCCACAGGGTCTGTACCTTCCCCGGCATGACGTGCAACGGGATTTTTGGCCGCCGGATCCCTGCGACGGCCAGTGAGATACGATTTGCCGACACTATGTTTTCCCTGCTGAGATCGAATTATTGAACTACCGCCATAGTTTCCACGCCGGCAACATTGCCGACGTGTTTAAGCACATAGTGCTGACCTTGGTGCTGCGTGCGCTCCGGCAAAAAGAGACACCGTTCTGTGTGATTGACACGCATGCGGGGGGTGGTCTCTATGCGTTAAAGGCGCCGGGAGAGTTTGAGCAGGGCATAGCATTGATTTGGCCGGAGCGGGGGAAGTGGCCGGCCTTCACGGATTATTTTGCCGTCGTCGAAAAATTAAATCAGCGAGGTGGGCTCAAACATTATCCGGGTTCGCCGTTTGTTATCGCGGAGTTTTTACGTCCGCAGGACAGAGCGGTGTTGATGGAGCTTAATGAGCAAGAGTGCCGGTATCTTAAAAATAATATGGCGGAGATGCAGGGTGTCGCTGTGTTGTGTGTTGACGCCTGGAAGGCGTTAAAGGGCTTTGTGCCGCCGAAGGAAAATCGGGGGTTGGTGCTGATTGATCCGCCTTATGAGGCAGCGGATGATTTTGATAACGTGCTCGCTGTGCTCAGGTATGGGGCAAAACACTGGCGTAACGGTATTTATATGGCGTGGTATCCGTTCAAGTCGCGCAAGATCGTGTCGCGGCTTCATGAAGGGGTGCGGGGTTTGGGCATGGGAGCACAGGCCGTGGAATTCATGACGCTGCCGGATGATGTGGAGAACCGCTTAAACGGCAGCTGCTTGGTGATTGTGAATGCGCCGTGGAAGTTGATGGATACCTTGAAAGATCTGTTGCCGCCGCTGGCCGAGCGGCTGGCGGGTGCAAGCGGCAGGCCGGAGGTGAGGTTTATAGATTTGCAATAGACTCCCTCACCCTAGCCCTCTCAGAGAGGCCCTCACCCTAGCCCTTGTATGTTTCGTTTTGCTGGACATGAATGAGTTGGTTGATGGTTAATTCAGCCCGGCCCGGCAGCTCGATCAGCCCTAGGGACACCAAGCCCGTGGGAGAGCAAGGAGCGTCGTGCCGGTTTTTCAGTGCTAACCC
>JACPZD010000026.1 GCA_016195665.1 Gammaproteobacteria bacterium
GGAAAACAAAATGATTTTGATGTTATCTCTTTGCGTTCTCTGCGGTGAACGCAGTGTGTAGGGTGGGCACGTTGTTTGTGCCCACACGGAATCATATGCAGTTGACATGTGGGCACAAACAACGTGCCCACCCTACCAACTGGAAGGCCGCGGCATCGTGGTCAAGAATCATTGCTACGGCTGCACCGCCGGGCAGGGCAGTAGTTGCGGTGGGGCGTTAAATTAAAAACGATTCACCGCGGAGGACGCGGAGGAAAACAAAATGATTTTGATGTTATCTCTTTGTGTCCTCTGCGGTGAATGCAGTTCTTTTATGAGGAAAAGACTATGAACGTGCAACAGAATGTCATGGAGCGTTATTCCGAAGGCGCCAAGGAACGTCAGGCCGCCTTATGCTGTCCGGTGAGTTACGACCAGGGCTTATTAAAAATTCTGCCGCAGGAAATCATCGAAAAGGATTACGGCTGCGGCGACCCCTCCCGTTATGTGCGTGAGGGTGATGTCGTCCTGGATTTAGGCAGCGGCGCGGGCAAGATCTGTTACATGGCGGCGCAACGGGTGGGCCCGCACGGCCGCGTTATCGGCGTGGACATGACCGACGACATGCTCGCCCTGGCGCGCAAGTATCAGCCCGAGATGACGCAAACGCTGGGCGGCGACCGGGTGCGATTCGTAAAGGGCTATATCGAAGATCTGGCGCTCGATATCGAGGCGATGGAGCGCTATCTGGCGGAGCACCCGGTGAGCAACGCCAACGATCTTGCCGCACTCGAAGGCTGGAAGACCGCGCAGCGCAGCAAGCAGCCACTGATCGCCGACAATTCCGTAGATCTGGTGATCTCCAACTGCGTGCTCAATCTGGTGGATGAAAAGCACAAGCAGCAATTGGTGCAGGAGATCTTCCGTGTACTCAAACCCGGCGGGCGCGTGGCGATTTCCGACATCGTGAGCGACGAGGTTGTCCCCGCGCATCTGCGCGCCGATCCCATGCTGTGGAGCGGCTGCATCTCCGGCGCATTTCAGGAACAGGAGTTTATCCGTACCTTCAAAGATAGCGGTTTCCTCGCAGCCTGTTATGACAAGTGGGACGCCGAACCCTGGCAAGTGATCGAGGGCATCGAATTCCGCTCCGTGACGCTCACGGCGGTGAAAGGCGCAGACACGGAGTGTCTCGATTACGGCCATGCCGTCATCTACCGCGGCCCGTATGCCACCATTACCGATGACGAGGGCCATGTCTATCTACGCGGCGAACGAATGGCGGTCTGCGAGCGTACTTATAAGTTTCTGACTGAAGGTCCGTACAGAGATGATTTCATCGGTATCGCACCGGCCGTGCAGCGCGAACCGGTCAATTGGTGCGCGCCCGCCGGCGCCTTGCGCCCCGCGGCGGAGACCAAAGGGGCGGCACATACGCAAACCGGCGTAAGCTCGGGTTGTTGTTAGCCGCAAAATCTTTAAAAAAACGATTCACCGCGGAGGGCGCGGAGGGAAATATTGTGTTTTGATCTTGCCCCCTGCGGTGCATAAGGTCTTCTTGCGCCGCCATTGAATGGCGGTATCATAAGCAATGGCGCGTCACATCGCATTCCTATTCCCGCTCCTCTGCTGCTTCTTCCAAGTCGCGCACGCAGACATCACGCTGCGTCTCTCAGAAGTTGCCAGTGGCCTGAAAAACCCTCTCTACCTCACCAGCCCATCCGGCGATGCGCGCTTGTTTATTGTCGAGCAAGCGGGGCGCATTCGCATCGTCGAAAACGGCAAGCTGTTATCCACCCCATTTCTCGACATTGCTGGAAAGATAAAGAGCGGCGGTGAACAGGGCCTGCTGAGCGTCGCTTTTCATCCTGATTATGCGAAGAACGGATTTCTTTACGTCAATTACACCGACAAAAACGGCGATACTCATATTGAGCGCTACCATGTAGCTTCCAACCCTAACCGTGCTGATCCCGGTTCGGCTAAGCTGCTGCTCAAGATCGAGCAGCCTTACGCCAATCATAACGGCGGGCTGAATCTGTTTGGTCCCGACGGCATGCTTTACATCGGCATGGGCGACGGCGGCGCCGCGGGCGATCCGCACGGCAATGGGCAAAATCTTAAAACCCTGCTCGGCAAAATGTTGCGGATTGATGTGAATAAAGGCGATCCCTATGCGATTCCTTCTGATAATTCCTTTGTCGGGCGCAAAGATGTGCGTGCCGAGATCTGGGCCTACGGTTTGCGCAATCCCTGGCGCTATGCCTTCGATCGCAAGGAAAATCTCTTATATATCGCCGATGTGGGGCAGAACAAGATTGAAGAAATCAACGTCGTCCCGGCCGCGCAGAAGGGGCTCAACTACGGCTGGAACATCTTGGAAGGGTCATCCTGCTTTTCGCTGTTGTTCAGCCCCTCTTGTAACAAAAGCGGCCTCGTTTTACCTGTGTTGGAATACGATCATAACCAGGGCTGCTCGGTGATCGGCGGCTTCGTCTATCGCGGCCGCGCTATCCCGGAACTCGCCGGTCACTATGTGTATTCTGATTACTGTGCAGGTTTTCTCAAGAGTTTCATATACGCCGGCGGTAAGGCGACCGAACAGCGCGACTGGAACGCGGGAGAGATCGGCAACGTATTGTCGTTTGGCGAGGACGCGGAAGGAGAGTTGTATGTCATGTCGGACAAGGGCAGCGTTTACCGCCTGGTTAAAGGCGATTCACAGTAGTTACTTACCGGTGAAGATAATATCGCCATAATAAGCCGTCGCCGTCTCGCCTGTGTTGTCGGTATCGGTCATGATGGCGACGCCGGAGATCATGGGTGGTTCTTCGCCGAAGGCCTTTTTATAATCTTCATAGACGTTGCGGGTTTCCTCCATCCACTGGCCGGCGTTTGCCGCTCCGCTTTCCACAACGACCATTTTTACAAAATCGGTGTAGGCGTTGTCGACGATAGTATCCTTGGGCGTTTTTGATTCCCAGATGTAGTTGATCGCGCCGATGGGCAGTTCGGAGCCGAACAACAGTTTACCTGCGTTGTATTTGAGTTTTTTACCGAAGCCAACCTTGTCGGCTTCGTAAGCAAAGGTGATGTAGATGCGCGCGGCGTAGTCGTCGCCTTCTTTGCGGGTTACATCGCTTTTTTGGATGACGTTATCCACTTTCCAGCGCCAGTGCAGGATGGGAGTCTTGCTGAGATCAATGGCGACCTTGCGGGTGAGGCCCGACGCGGCAGCCTCGCTCACCGCCTTGACGACAAGGGTGTCGTTGTCTTTGACCAGTTCATAATCGGTGTGTTTGGATATCTTGGGAAAGATGAGCGGTTCCCAACCGGCAGGCGGTGTTTTACCTTCTCCGGCGGCGGAGAATTTCCCCGCCTCGATAATTTCCTGAGCGTTGGCTGAGGAAATCGAAAGCAAAAGAAGCGTTGAAAACAGTCGATACTTTAGCGTAGTAGACCGCACTTTATCAGCCCTCGGCGAGCAATGATTGAATCTTCTGCTCAGTCAGCGCGTATTCACCTTCGCCGATGTGCACGTAACGGATGACGCCTTGTTTGTCTATCAGATACATGGCCGGCCAGTAGCGATTGTTGTAGTTTCGCCAAGTGGCGAAATCATTGTCTATCGCCACCGGGTAGGTGATGCCGTGTTCTCGCACATAGCGTTTGACGTTCTCGATGTCGCGCTCGCTGTCGAATTCGGGACTGTGCACGCCGATGACCACCAAACCTTGCGGGGCGAATTTTTTATTCCATTGTTTGACGTAGGGCTCCACATTGCGGCAGTTATAGCAGCCATAGGTCCAGAATTCCACCATGACGACTTTGCCCTTCAGGTCTGTCAGATGCAGCGGCTTGGTATTGAGCCAGGTCTCGTTCAAGAGTTCCGGGGCCGGGTGGCCAAGGTTATCAGCGAGTGTAACCGCATAGGCAGTCAGCATTATCAGACCTGTTAATAAGCTTAAAATTATCCTCATCATAAGGCTCCTTTAGGCACGCTCTGTGCTAGTAGCAGTGCTGTTATCTATTGAAGATAGCTTTATACTCTAGCTATTAAAAATCACATAGTTATCACAAAAGGATCATAATTCAGGGTGTTTGCTAGCGATGCAACGACAGATACGAATATCGGCCGATCTGGAGGCGTTAAGCACCGCCGCCGCAAAGCGCTGGGTGGCGCTTGCGTCAGAGGCCATCGCCGCTCGCGGCGAGTTCCACGTGGCGCTCTCGGGCGGCGCTACGCCAAGGCGTTTGTACGAGCGATTGGCGGCGGCGCCGTTTGCGCGCGAGATTGATTGGTTGTGTGTGCACATTTATTTCACCGACGAGCGCTGCGTCCCGCCCGATCACCAGGACAGCAATTTCTGGATGGCGAGCGAGGCGCTGCTGCGCCACGTCCTCATCCCCCCCGAACAAATCCACCGCATCGGGGTCACCCTGGCCACTATCCGCCAGGATGCCGCGGCCTACGCCGAGTTGTTGCGCAAGCACCTGCCTAAGTCGGTCGCTCCCGGCGTGCCGCAATTTGATTTGGTGCTGTTAGGGCTGGGGCCGGATGGGCACATCGCCTCGCTGTTCCCTGCGGCTGGGATCGCGGTTACCGAGCGGGAAGACCGTTATGCGGTGGCGGTCTATGCGGACAGGCTCAAGGCTTGGCGTATCAGCCTTTCACTGCCCGTCATCGCCCATGCCGAGCATATCCTGATGCTGGCGGCAGGCAAAGAAAAGACCGGGATTGTGCGACGGGCGCTGGGCGCGCCCGAGTCACCCCCCTTACCCGTACAACGTTTGCAACCCGTTCATGAAATGGAGTGGTATCTGGATGAGGCCGCCGCTGCACAACTGCACGATCGGGTGAACGGATGAAGGTGTTGGCGGGCGATATCGGCGGCACCAAGACCTTGCTGCAGATTGCCGACTATCAACAGGGGGATAAAAAGGGACAAGTCATCTTTGAGCAGCTCTATGAGAGCGCGCGCTACTCCGACTTTACGGCTATGTTGAAGGAGTTTATTCAGGCGGCGGGTTGGGCGGCTGGCCGTCATATCAATGCCGCCTGTTTTGGTGTGGCGGGGCCGGTGGAGCAAAATCCGAGCGGGCAGTCGGTCAAGGTGACCAATCTGCCGTGGCAGGTGGACACCAAGACTCTCGGCGTTGAACTCGGCTTCGATAAGATCCTGCTCATCAATGATTTTCAGGCCGTCGGTTACGGCATCGAGGCCTTGGCTCGTGAAGATCTGGTGGATCTCCAGGATCGCCCGCCGGTGCCGCAGGCCCCGCGTCTGGTGGTTGGCGCGGGCACAGGGCTCGGCATCGCCTTGCTGGTCTCGCGGCCGGGGGGCTATGATGTGTTGCCGTCCGAAGGCGGGCACGCCGGATTCGCTCCCTCCGATACCTTGCAAGTCGCGCTGCTGGAGTACCTGATTAAACGCTTTGGCCGCGCCGGTTACGAGAAGATCCTGTGCGGGCCGGGACTGGTGAACATCTATGAATTCCTGCGCAGCCGCAGCCGCTTGGCCAATGACGCATTGCCGCAGCGCCTGGTGCAGAATAACGATCTGCCCACCGCCATCACCACGCTGGCGTTGAGCGGGATGGACAAAACTGCGCAGGTGGCGGTGGATCTTTTTATCGCCATCTACGGCGGCTATGCGGGCAATCTTGCCTTGGTTACGCTGCCGTACGGGGGCGTATACATCGCTGGCGGCATTGCGCCCAAACTGATTGAGAGAATCAACGCGGGCGGATTCATCCGGGCCTTTATCAACAAAGGTGCGATGTCGCACTTGCTGGAAAAGATGCCGGTGCGGGTGGTGATGAATCCCAAGGTGGGGCTGATGGGTGCGGCGCTGGCGGCGGCCCGGTTATGAGCTTTATGAGGCCTTGCATAGCATGATGGTTAGCGAGAAAATGAAGGGCATGAATAAATCTCCTTATAGTATCAAGGTTGATGTCCAGACGGCCTACATCGGCGAGCAGTCCATCCCGGATCTGCACCGCTACGTATTCGCCTACACCGTCACCATCAAAAATACCGGCTCTCTTCCGGCCAAGTTGCTGACGCGGCATTGGATCATCACCGACGCCAACGGCAAGGTGCAGGAAGTGCGCGGTGAAGGCGTGGTCGGCGAGCAGCCTTACCTGCGGCCCGGCGAGGGCTTCCAATACAGCAGCGGCACGATGCTGGAGACGCCGGTGGGGAGTATGCGGGGTAGTTATCAAATGCTGGCCGACAACGGCGTCGAGTTCGACGCCGAGATACCCGCCTTTACGCTGTCACTGCCGAATACGCTGCACTGATCGCCCCCGCTACGATTCGAGCGTAGTAAAAACGATTCACCGCAGAGGACGCGGAGGAGAAACAAACCCATTTGATGTTATTCCTTTTGCATCCTTGATGGTTTGTGTATTTTCCTTTGTGTTTCTCTGCGCCCTCTGCGGTGAATGTAGTTCTATAGAGTGCTTGCCACGTTACTTAAAACCGCATACTCCTCGAGGCTCAGGGTTTCGGCGCGGCGGCTCTGATCTATGCCCGCGGCGCGCATCTGCTCTTCTGTGACCCTGCCGCGCAAAGTGTTGCGCAAGGTCTTGCGGCGCTGTGAGAACGCTTGTTTCACCAGCGCGGCGAACCGAGCTTCATCCTCGATTGTCACCGGTGGAGTCGTATAAGGCGTCAATCGCACCACGGCCGATTCGATCTTTGGCGCGGGCGTAAACGCGCCCGGGCCGACATTAAACAATTTCTCCATCGCGCAACGGTATTGCAGCATCACGCTCAAACGTCCGTAGTCGGAACCGCCGGGCGCGGAGATCATCCTCTCCACGACCTCCTTTTGCAACATGAAGTACATATCCCGGATGCAGCCGGCCTGATCGAGCAGATGAAATAGCAGCGGCGTGGAGATGTTGTAAGGCAGATTGCCGGTGATGCGCAGTTTTCGGCCGTCGCCCGCGAGGTGCGCGAAGTCGAAGCGAAGCGCATCTGCGTTGTGGATGCGCAGGATGCCGTGTCCTGCGCAATATTCAGTGAGCTTGGGGATGAGATCTCGGTCCAACTCGATGACATCTAATTCACCCGTCGCTTGCAGCAACGGCAAAGTGAGGGCGCCCAATCCCGGCCCGATCTCCACGATGTGTTCGCCGCGCAAGGGTTGAATGGCCGCAACGATGCGCCGGATCACGCCGGGGTCGTGCAGAAAGTTTTGTCCGAAGCGCTTGCGCGGCCGGTGTTTGCCGCCCGGCTCAGCCACGGCTGCGTCTCACCAGATCGAGTGCGGCGTGTAGCGCCGCCTTGAGGCTGCCGGCATCGGCCCGTCCCGTCCCCGCCAAATCCAGCGCCGTGCCGTGGTCTACCGAAGTACGGAGGATGGGCAGACCCAAGGTGATGTTGACCGCGTTGCCAAAGCCCTTGTATTTCAACACGGGCAGGCCTTGGTCGTGATACATGGCCAGCACGGCGTCGGCCGCCTCCAGATTTTTCGGAGTGAACAGGGTATCGGCGGGAAGCGGTCCCGTGAGGTGCAGCCCCTCGGCGCGCAGCGCCGCCAGCACGGGCTCGATAACCTCGCTCTCCTCGCTCCCCAAGTGCCCGCCCTCACCCGCATGCGGATTAAGTCCGCACACCAGGATGTGCGGCCGGGCAATGCCAAAGCGCGTCACCAGATCATGATGCAGCACACGTAGCACTGCTTCGAGGCGCGCGTGGGTGATTGCTTGGCTCACCTTGCGCAAGGGTAAGTGGGTAGTCACCAGCGCGACGCGCAAACCCGGCGTCATCAGCATCATCACCGGCTGTGGTGTGTGCGTCTGCTCGGCGAGAAATTCGGTGTGGCCGGAAAAGGCGATGCCGGCATCGTTGATAATACCCTTGTGCACCGGGCCGGTTATCAGGGCATCGAAGGTCTTGTCCATGCATCCTGCAACGGAGGCGCGCAAGGTACCAAGCACGTAAGGCGCGTTGCCCCGATCAAGTCTCCCTGCAACTACAGCACACGCCAGCTTTACGGGAAAAACCTTCAGCACACCCGGCGCGGTTGCGGCAGGCGCCGTATGAGGATCGAAATGCTCGATGCGCAGGGGCAATCCTAAAATGCGCGCACGCTGTTCAAGCAAAACAGGATCAGCCACCACGACGATTTCAGCAGGCCACACCTCTTGAGCGATCTGCACGCACAGATCCGGCCCGATACCGGCGGGTTCACCTGGAGTATGGGCGAGGCGGGGGATCATTTATTAAAGTTGGTAGGGTGGGCACGTTGTTTGTGCCCACATGTCAACTGCATATGATTCCGTGTGGGCACAAACAACGTGCCCACCCTACACACTTACTCCTCAGTCTTATATTCCACATACGCCTCATCCCGCAAACTGCGCAGCCAGGCTTGCGTTTCCTCTTCGGTCTTGCGTTGCATAATCAGTTCACGGGCGCTGGAGCGCCGGAATTCCTCGGTGTTGTCGTGATCCCTGCGATCTATGAGCTGGACGATGTGCCAGCCGAACTGGGTCTGGAAGGGGGCGCTGATCTGGCCGGGTTGCAGTGAATTCATCACCTCCTCGAAGCGCGGCGCCAGGTCGCCGGGATTGACCCAGCCGAGACTGCCGCCGTTCACGGAGCTGGCGGCGTCGTCGGAGTGAGAGCGCGCCAGCGAGGCGAAATCCTCGCCGCCCTCGATACGCAGCTTGAGTTGCGCGAGGCGGGTCTCTGCCTCCTTGTCGGAAACCAGTTCGTTGGTGCGCACCAAAATATGGCGAACCTGAGATTGCTTGACGATGCGCCCGCCTTGCGCGCCGCCGCGCTTGTCCAGCAGCGTGACGATGTGGAAACCGCTGGCGCTGCGGATGAGATCGGAAACATCGCCTGGTTTCATGGCGGGGACAACCTCCGCGAACAGGGTGGGCAATTGTCCCGTCTTGAGCCAGCCCAGATCGCCGCCCTGCAAGGCTTGCTGGTCGTTGGAGACGGCGCTGGCGGTTTGCTTGAAGTCCGCGCCGGCGCGTAATTTGGCCAACACTTCTTCGGCCTTTTTGTTCGCCGTCTGCACCTGCTCCGGAGTAGGCGCTTCAGGAAGCGCGATGAGGATTTGCGCGATGTGATATTCACTGTCGCCGCCGCCTGTGTCGCCTTGCAGCTTCTGGGTGGCGAGCAGGTTCTCCACCTCTTGCTCCGTCACGGTGATGCGATTGGCGATCTGGCGCTGGCGCAGGCGCGAGAGAACGATCTCGGTGCGGATGTTTTCCCGGAAGGCGGCGAAGTCGAAGCCGTCGTGTTCGAGTACGCCGCGAAACTCTTTGAGCGACATGTTATTTTGCTTGGCGATGGTCTCGATGGCGCGATTGAGCGTGTCATCGTCTACCTTGATGCCCGAGGCATCGGCGAGTTGCAGTTGCAGGCGCTTGAGGATGAGCCGCTCCAGGAGTTGTTGGTTCAAAACGTCATTCGGCGGGATCTCGATATTCTGCTGGCGCATTTGCTG
This sequence comes from Gammaproteobacteria bacterium, assembly GCA_016195665.1. Classification (NCBI taxonomy): domain Bacteria; kingdom Pseudomonadati; phylum Pseudomonadota; class Gammaproteobacteria; species Gammaproteobacteria bacterium. The sequence continues at coordinate 9,456 of JACPZD010000026.1, forward strand.
GGTCACGGTGTGTTTTTCCGCTTCCAGATCGGTCTTGGTAATCACATTGTCGTTGACCACGGCGAGGATGCGGTCCACCTCCGTGGCGGAGGCTGCGGCGTGAGCGGCGTTGATCGGGAAGAATGAGAGGCAGATCAACCAGGACAACAAAACGATGGATGAGTAGCGTACGGCAACTTTCATAATAATCTTTCCAAATGTTAGAGAAGCTCTGAAAAATATATCGCCAACCGCCAAGGCGCCAAGGTCACCAAGGAAAAAGGCTTGAATTATAAGGGAAAATCTTGGCGTCTTGGCGGTTCAGCACGAGTAAATCAGAGATGCCTTCAGTAAAATTCTCTATCTAAATGTACCAGGGTCCAGCAGACCCGCAAGCCCGCGCTTACCCCGGTGGCCGAAGCTGGTCAAGCCCTTCAACTCCAGTTGCAGAAACAGGGCGTTGTTGGTGTCGCCGCCGACGTTGCTGACGAAGCGGCGGCCCGCAACGCGCAGCGCCCAGCAGCAGGTGTCGTATTCCATGCCGATCAGGGCCTCGAGCGTGCGCCCGTCCCGCAGCGAATAGTTCCAGCGGCCGACCATGTTGATTCGACGATCCGCTTGCTGCGACAGCGGCCACAGCGCGGCCAGGTCGGTCTGTTCCAGTTCATTACGACGCAGCCGATAGTCTAGCTTGAGTATGCGCTGGTTGTCAGGTTTATATTCAAATCCGAGGGTGCTCTTGTCTATGTCCTGGCTCTGTGGGTTCCACAGCAGGCCCGCGCTTGCCTTCCAATCGGGGATAAGTCCGCTGCTGTTCAATTCGGCTACGATGTCGGAGACATTCAGGGTCTCCGCGCTGTTGCCCGGAAGCACCACCCGGCGATCGCTAAAATAGACGATCTGTCCGATCCTGGCGTTGAACCGTTCCCTGCCGCTCTCTTTGTCCAGCAATCGGGAGGTGAGGGCGAGCGTGATTTGATTCGCATCACCGACCCGGTCCGCGCCGCTGAAGCGGTTACCCTGGAACAGGTTGGCGTAACTGAAATCCAGCAGATTGGTGTCGAACACCGGCAGCGACGATTGATCGCGGTACGGTACATACAAATAGTACAGCCGGGGCTCCAGGGTGTGCAGCAGAGCGGCATTGCTCCAGCTCAGGTCGCGTTCCAGATAAACGCCGCTGTCCAGGTTTAATACCGGCAAGGTCCGCGAGGGAGAGCTGCCGCCGGTGCCCGTCGTCTGTTGATCCAGCGCGTACTGGGTATAGCGCAGGTTCAGGCTGGGCGTAACAAAGCCGTAGGCATTCACCAGTGGCAGGCTCATACCGGGTTGCAGGTCAATCCGGTCGCCGACCACGCTGTCGCGCCGGTAGAAGTGCACATACTCGCCGTTGAACAGGGCGTTGCTGCCGTAGGCCTGTTGCGGCAGATTAAGCTTGACGAGCAACTGAGGCAGCCGCTGGTAGGGCCGGGCGCTGCCGGGCAGCGATTCGTCCACTGTTTGATAACTCTGCACGCGCCCGGTGAGCGACCAGAGATCGCCGCGGTACGTGGCATCGGCGCGCCGCTCGAGGTGCGTGGTACTGGCGACGCTCAAACTGGTGCCCAGCTCTCCGAAATAGTTTCTATCCGAGACGTAGCCGAACTCCAGTTCGCTGCTCCAGCGCGGTGCGAAATTCCAGACATTGCGGGTGGAAAGGAAAGCGCGCGACTTGTCGAGCACGTTATCGTTAGGGACATAACCTATGTTGGTGAGGCCGCCGCCGGCCGGGCTGATGTAACGAAACTCCCCCAGAAGCTGCACACCGCGTTTGCTCATCATGCGTGTGGTGAGGGTCGCATCGCGTTGCGGGGCGATATTCCAGTAGAAGGGAATGTGGATGTCGGTGCCGACCTGATCTGAGGTGCCGAAACTGGGCGTGAGAAAACCGGACTTGCGCTCGTCGGTGAGGGAGAAATTGATATAGGGCAGATAGAGAAACGGGACACCCTTGAATTCCAGCCAGACGTTGCGCGCCTCGCCGATGTTTTGCTCGTGATCCAGTTTGAGGTCGCTCGCATGCAGCAACCAATCGTCATGGCCGGGATTGCAGGTGGTGAAGGTGGCCTGGGTAAGGCGTGTGTGGTTGGGATCTTCCATCACCAGCAGGGACGACTCGCCGCGCGCATGGCGCTGCACCAGGCCGTAACGCGTCGCCTCAACCTGACCGTGACGCGCGCCCAGTTCCAGCCTGGCGCTGCCGCCCTCCACGGTCAAGCCATCCTGCTCGAAACGGATATTGCCGTGCGCCTCTACGGTATCCTGCGGCTGATTGTACGTCGCCGTGTCGGCATTGAGCCTTTGGTTGCCGCGGCGCACTTTGACATCGCCGCTGAACTCGAAGATTTCGTTATCCGTGGCCCGGCTCTCATCGGCGTCGAGATAGGTCGCCTCATCGCCCTTGGCGTTGAAGGGCTGTGGCTCATGTTGATGCGAGGGGCCGCCGGGTTCTCCGCACAGCATCCAGTCGGAGGGAAGAACGGCGCCGCCTTGAGCGGCGGCGAGCGGACAAACGAGGATAAGGCCGACCAGGCTGAGACGATTAGACACGTGAGAAACTCTTTAAGGCATATCAAAATTGATTCCCCGCGATTCATGTCGCGGGCTGCAAAATCAGTGTAGTTCCCTAAAATCGCATAGAATGGCTTGCTGTTCAATCCTTAACTCTAAGCAGATAGGTTGCCCCTTGCCGAGCACTTCTAAAAAAATACATAATTATCCTATCCTTAGGCGCTATTCTTACGGTAATAGCACCAATCTGGATCAAGTCCATCCAAAAGGCGATCCCGCCCGCGCGGGGATGGCGACCCAAATTCCGCAGCCGGATGATCTTTTCGACACTACCTACCCCGATGCCTGAACGCCTGGCGCAACTCACCCGCTGGCTGCGCTCGGATATTGGCCTTGCACAGTTTGAGATCACGCCGGCTTCCAGCGACGCGAGCTTCCGGCGCTATTTTCGTATCCGCTACGACGGGCAGACCCGTATCGTGATGGATGCGCCGCCCGCGCAGGAAGATTGCCGCCCTTACATCGTCATCGCGCGTGCACTTTACAGTCTGGGGCTCCATGTCCCTGAGATCCTGGAGGTGAATCTTGAACAGGGCTTTCTGCTGCTCAGTGATCTCGGCTCGCGCCAGTATCTCACCGAACTTAATAGTACTACCGCAGAAAGACTCTATGGCGATGCGCTCGACGCATTGCTGGTATTGCAGTCGCGGTGCACCAGTCAACTCATCGAACTTCCGCCTTATAACCATGCGCTGTTGATGCGCGAGATGGCGCTATTCCGCGATTGGTTCGTGCGGCAACACTTATCCTTGCAGTTGCAGCCCGCGCAGTCCAACGGGCTTGAGCAAATTTTTGAGATACTGGCGCAATCGGCGCTGCAGCAGCCCAAGGTCTGTGTGCACCGTGATTACCACTCGCGTAATCTCATGGTCACGGATATTAATAATCCCGGCATCCTGGATTTTCAGGATGCGGTGATAGGGCCGATCACCTATGACTTGGTATCGCTGTTGCGTGATTGTTACATCGCCTGGCCGCCCGATCAAGTGTATGCCTGGGCCAAGGCATACCGCCAGCGTCTCCTCAAGGCAGGGATCCTGCCGGAAGATGACGAGACGCAATTTTTGCGGTGGTTCGACTGGATGGGCATACAGCGTCATCTCAAGGCCATCGGCATCTTCGCACGTCTGCACATCCGGGACGGCAAACCCGGTTATCTCCAAGACATCCCCCGCACCCTGGGCTATGTGGTGGCGGTGAGCCGCCGCTATCCAGAATTGCAGGCGCTGTACGATTTGCTGCGCGAGGCGATTGTTCCGCGCCTCTCGGTGTTGCCTGAATGAAGGCCATGATACTTGCCGCCGGCCGCGGCGAGCGCATGCGCCCGCTCACCGACCATACCCCCAAGGCCTTGTTAACGGCGGGAGGGGAGCGGCTTATCGGCTATCACATCGAGAACCTGGCGCGCGCCGGTATTTATGAAATCATCATCAATCATGCGCGTCTTGGCGAACAAATCGAACATGTGTTGGGCGATGGCAGTAACTTCGGAGTGCGGATTTTTTATTCGCCAGAGGGCGAGCAGGCGCTGGAGACCGGCGGTGGTATCTTTAACGCACTGTCTCTGTTGGGCGCCGGGCCCTTCATCGTCGTCAATGCCGACGTCTGGACCGATTACCCCTTTGCTCAATTACCCGCCGACCCGGAAGGCTTCGCGCATCTGGTGTTAGTGGATAATCCGCCGCACCATTCAGATGGTGATTTCGCATTGAGCGCGGGATATGTATACGACCACTTCCCCTCTCCCCCTGGGGAGAGCGAAGCGAGGGGGGCGAAGCCGCAGGGTGAGGCCCGGCTTACCTTCAGCGGCATCGGCGTGTACCGTCCGGAGTTGTTCGCCGAATGCAAGCCGGGAAAATTTCCGCTCGCGCCGTTGTTACGCCAGGCCATGGAAAAACGCCAGGTCACCGGCGAGCACTACCGGGGAACCTGGTTTGACATCGGCACGCCGGAGCGGCTGCAACAGCTCGATCAATTTCTAAGGAAGCTCTGATTTATGCATGTTGAACCGCCAAGACGTCAAGACTTTTCTTTACAAATTCAAGCTTTTTTCTTGGTGACCTTGGCGCCTTGGCGGTTGGCGATATATTTTTCAGAGTTTCCCTAACTCAGAACCAATGAAACGCCCTCCGCACCTCTTGGTCGTGCTCAGCGCGCACGGTTTTGGACATGCTGCGCAGACCGCGCCGGTGGTGAATGAGTTGCGCCGGCGCATACCCGATCTACGTCTCACCCTGCGCAGCACAGTGCCTCATACCTTGTTGCGCGCGCGTTTTGAAGGTGAGTTTGAACATCTTCCGACAAACAGCGACATCGGCATGGTCATGTCATCTGCGCTCGATGTGAAGGTCGAGGAGAGTGCTGAGGCCTATGCACAGTTCCACCAGCATTGGGAGAGGAGGATTCAACAGGAGGCCCGGCTACTCAAAGGGCTTGCTCCTGATTTGCTGTTATCGAATGTTGCTTATTTGCCGTTGGCCGGCGCCGCTGCGGCCGGTATATCCGCCGTGGCTATGTGTTCGCTCAACTGGGCGGACATTTATCTGCATTACTGCGCCCCAGCCCATAAACCTGCGGCCGAAGGCCGCACCGATTCTCCCTCTCCCCTTGGGGAGAGCGAAGCGAGGGGGGCGCAGCCGTGGCCCGAAGGGCCGGGTGAGGGAGAGGCTGCCCGATTCATTGGCTCCATACATGGCAGTAGCAAGGCCGGGCGGTCTCGCCCCGAGGCCGAGGAGATCCACCGCCAGATTGTCGAGGCCTACAACAGCGCCGCCGGTTTCTATCAGACCGAACCCGCCATGCCGATGCAGGACATCGCAAAGCGGCGGCCCATCGGCCCGGTCGCGCGGGTTGGGATCGATCGCCGTCATGAAATCAACGAACGCCTGGCTTTGTCTGACAAGGCTCGCCTGGTATTGATTGCGCCCGGTGGCATTGCCCTGCGTTTACCTGTCGAACAATGGCCGTCTGTTCGGGATATCTACTGGATAGTACAGTCGGACTGGAACGTCAATCACCCGAACGTAATCATTCTGGAGCAGTTGGGCATGCACTTTACCGATGTGCTGAGAAGTTGCGACGCCCTGATAGGCAAACCCGGCTATGGCAGCTTCGCCGAGGCTGCCTGCAATGGAACGCCCGTATTGTACGTCAAACGCAATGATTGGCCTGAGGAGCCCTGCCTCGTGGACTGGTTGCAGCGCCACGGCCGTTGTGTGGAGATTGATCGCAGTCGTCTGGGACAAGGCGAGGTCCTGGGACATCTGGAAACACTTTGGGCGCTGCCCGCCCCGTCACCGGTCGTCCCCTCCGGCATCACGCAAGCTGCGGAGTACCTCCACGCCTATCTGGATTGAATATGCCTCATTGTGATGAATTCGGTTTTATCGCGGAGAACGCTGAGTCTCTATTCTGTGTTTAATTTTTCCTATGCGGTTATGAGGGAAAAGGGCGCATGTTTTGTATTCCATTCAAATTTCCTCCGGGTCCTCTGCGGTAAATATTAATACCTCACTCTGTACCAAACCATCCCCGCCATCTCGCGCAGCGCCAGGGCGCTCTTGCTCAGGGCGTGCGCGTTCGGCAGCCAGCGTAATACTTCAGGTGTGTCCTGCGCTGGCATGGAAGCGAATCCGGTTGGCGCCGGGATGGTCTTGATGCCCGCCCGAGCGAAACTGTGCATGGCGCGCGGCATGTGCCAGGCATGGGTGACAAGATAGATCTCGACTCCGTGCTCGTCGAGTAGCGCCTTTGTGTAGAGTGCGTTTTCCGCCGTGCTGCGGCTTTGTTCTTCAGTCTCGACATCAGTGATCTGAAAATCCTCGGTCAGCGTCTTTTTCATCAGAACCGCTTCAGGGATCACTCCGCGCTCAAAGGGGTCGCCGGCCGAGACGATGATCGGCAGGCCGGTGAGGCGATGTAGTCGCGCACCGTAGCGCAGCCGTTCCAGCGCAAGCGCCGAAACCGTGTCGCCGCCATACTCCGGAGCCGCTGCGTACCGGCCTGCTCCGAGGATCACGATGGCCTGAGCGCGCGGCGCCTGCAAATCATTTGCGGTCAGTGCGGGATGCGTTTCCAGAGTGCGCATCAACCACTGCGTCGTCAACGGCAGGCTGAGGGCGTAGAGTCCGATCATGCTTAGCGAGATCAACACCCGGCCCAAAACCTTCCTGCGACGCAACAATATCGCCCCCAGCGCAGCGAGCAGCAGAAAACCGCCGGGCGGAAGTAACCAAGCCTCGATACCACGTGTAATTAGAATCTCCATAAGTGCTCCTGAGCATGTTAAAATCAACTTACTGTGACTGTACTCGAACTTAATCCCTTGTTTCAACGCATCAAGGATATGCAAGGGCGCAGCGCCGCCCTCAGGGGGTATCTTTGACTTCGATACCAAGGCTGAGCGCCTGACCGAGGTCGAGCGCGAGCTGGCGAATCCCGCCGTGTGGAGCAACCCCGAACGCGCCCAGGAACTCGGACGTGAGCGCGCCCAACTGCAACAGATTGTCGCTACTTTAACGCGACTGGGCGAAGGGCTCAGCGAGGCGCAGGAGTTGTTGGAGATGGCCGCCGAGGAAAACGACGAGGCTGCGGTCAACGCCATCTGCAAGGATCTCGACGCGCGCGAGAAGCAGCTCCAGGATCTGGAATTCCGCCGCATGTTCTCCGGGCCGATGGACGCCAACAACGCCTTCCTCGACGTTCAGGCCGGCTCCGGCGGCACCGAGGCGCAGGACTGGGCCAACATGCTGTTGCGCATGTATCTGCGCTGGGGCGAGCGGCGCGGCTTTAATCCGGAACTCATCGAAGTTTCGCCGGCTGAGGTGGCGGGCATCAAGAGCGCAACCATTAAATTTACCGGCGACTACGCCTTCGGCTGGCTGCGCACCGAGACCGGCGTGCATCGCTTAGTGCGTAAGTCGCCGTTTGATTCCGGCAATCGTCGCCATACCTCATTCGCTTCGGTGTTTGTCTCGCCTGAGGTGGACGACAGCATCGAGATTGACATCAACCCGGCTGATCTCAAGGTGGATACCTATCGCGCCAGCGGCGCGGGCGGGCAGCACGTCAATCGTACCGAATCCGCGATCCGTATCACCCACCTGCCGACCAATACTGTGGTGCAGTGTCAGAGCGACCGCTCGCAGCACAAGAATCGCGCCACGGCGATGAGTCAGTTGAAGTCCAAGCTCTATGAACTTGAAATGCAAAAGCGTAATGCCACCAAGCAGGCGCTGGAAGACACCAAGGCCGACATCGGTTGGGGCAGTCAGATCCGCTCTTACGTATTAGACCAGTCGCGCATCAAGGATTTACGCACCGGCGTGGAGAAGGCCAATACCCAGGCGGTGCTGGATGGTGATTTGGACGATTTTATTGAGGCGAGTTTGAAAAAAGGATTATGAAAACAGGGAAAAGGGGAAAGGTAAAAGAGAAAAGGTATAAGCAGAGACTCGGGTTTTTGCCCCTTTTCTCTTTCCCCTTTCCTCTTGTATCTGTTTTTATATGAACGACGACAACCAACAAAACGAAACAGACGAAATCTCACAACGCCGCGCCAAGCTTGCGGCCTTGCGCGAAAAGGGCGATCCATTCCCTAACGATTTCCGCCGCAACGTACTGGCCGGTGAACTGCACGCCGAATACGATGGCAAAGACAATGCCGCGCTGGAAACACAACCGTTCCGCGTAAAGATCGCCGGCCGCATGATGGCCAAGCGCGTGATGGGCAAGGCGACCTTCGCGCAGTTGCAGGACATGTCCGGCCAGATGCAGTTGTTTGTGCAGCGCGACGCCTTGCCGCCCAACGTATACGAAGATTTCAAAAAGTGGGATGTCGGCGACATCCTTGGCGCGGAAGGCACCCTGTTCAAGACCAAGACCGGCGAATTGTCGGTGCGCACGGACGACGTCCGGTTATTGACCAAGGCGCTGCGTCCGCTGCCGGAAAAATTTCATGGCCTGGTGGATCAGGAGACGCGCTATCGCCAGCGATATCTCGATCTCATCATGAACGAACCGACGCGCGACACCTTCCGCATCCGCTCCAGAGTGATCGCCTTCATCCGCCAGTTTCTCGAGGCGCGCGCCTTCATGGAAGTGGAGACGCCCATGATGCAGGTCATCCCCGGCGGCGCCACCGCGCGGCCGTTCATCACGCATCATCACGCGTTGGACATGCAGTTGTTCCTGCGCGTCGCGCCGGAACTGTATCTGAAGCGCCTGGTGGTGGGCGGCTATGAGCGGGTGTATGAGATCAACCGCAACTTCCGCAACGAGGGTTTGTCCACCAAGCACAATCCCGAATTCACCATGCTCGAGTTTTATCAGGCCTATGCGGATTATCGTGACCTGATGGATCTCAGCGAAACCATGCTGCGTCAACTTGCGCAGCACATTCATGGCGCTACGACGATAGCCTATCAAGGTGAGCAATACGATTTCGGCAAACCCTTCACGCGCCTGACCTTGAAGGAAGCCGTGTTACAGTTCAATCCGCAACTCAAGCCGGCCGATATCGAGTCGCCGGAGGCAGCGCGCAAGGCCGCCGCCGGTTTGGGCATCCCGCTCAAGGACGGTTATGGCGTCGGCAAGATCCAGATGGAGATCTTCGAAAAGACCGTGGAGAGCCGCCTGAAAGATCCCACCTTCATTACCGCCTATCCGTTGGAAGTCTCACCCCTGGCGCGCCGCAACAGCAAGGACCCGTCCATCACCGACCGATTTGAATTATTTGTCGGCGGACGCGAAATCGCCAACGGTTTTTCCGAGTTGAACGACGCCGAAGACCAGGCCGAACGCTTTCGTAAACAGGTGCAGGAAAAAGAAGCGGGCGACGAAGAGGCGATGCACTTCGACGCCGACTACATCCGCGCCCTTGAACACGGCATGCCGCCCACGGCGGGCGAAGGCATCGGCATAGACCGTTTAGTGATGCTGCTCACCGACTCCCCTTCCATCCGCGACGTGCTGCTGTTCCCCCACATGCGGCCGGGGGGTTAAAGCCCGCGCCTCAAGACGTCAATAAGCGCTGCACCTCTGCCACCTCGACGGCGGTTTCTTCCTCGGAGGTGATGCTGAGTTCGGGGTCTATCCCCAAGCGAGCGAAGGCGGGAACCGTCTTCCAGTCCACTTGGGCATGCGGATGTTGAGTGCCGTGATAGCTCTGCAGGTTGGCGGCGATGACCACGTCGGTGTAATCGGCGGGGCCGTCCGGGTTGCGTTGCAGATACTCGTGACCCGCTGCGACGGCCACGAGTTCGGTCGGAAAGCCCCATGCCTTGAGGATCAGATGGCCGATCTGGGGGTGCATCCGGGCGACGATCCGCTCGAGTCTCTCTTCATCATCAATCAACTCCGGTACCTTCTCGGCGCGGCTCAAGATCGGGAGGGACCCGATGTCATGCACCAGCCCCGCCAGCATCGCCTCGTCGGGTTTAAGAGAGGTAAAGTGAGCGGCCAGGACGTGGCTGATGGCGGCGACCTGGGTGTTGTGCTGCCACAGCGCGGTCAACCGCTTTTTAAGCCGCACCGACTGACCGCGATGCAACTGATCCATCACCAGGCTGGTGACCAGACTGCGTACCAGGACATTACCCAGCCGCGAGATGGCGGTTTGCAGATTATCCACCGGGCTGCGTCCCCGGTAGAGAGGACTGTTGGCAACCTGGATGAGCCGTGCCGAGAGGGCGACGTCGGAGCCCATGATCCTGGCGATTTGAGAGGCCGAGGTCTTCGGATCGTCCACGACTTGACGTACCTTCAGGGCAACCTCCGGCAGGGTGGGCAACACCAGCCGGTTCTCTTCGATGTCCCGCAACAAATCGGCAAGAAATTTTTCTTCGATCCCGGTCGTCGTTTCGTTCATAGGCTTATCGAAATCTTTATGGGTGTTTTGGTTATTCGTAGTATTCAGCCTGCTTTTCTCAGGAGTCACAAAGTAAGGTTACAATCTTTATGATGTGACTCCTGAGTAAATACCCTGTTTTATCTACCCCCACCCTGTCTTTTGCGCTGTGCTTCCTGCGCCGCGCAAAAGTCCAGGGTGCACATCCCTGTGCACCCGTTCGGCAGCTTCGCTGCCTCACCCCCCTGCATAGGGGGCGGGGACGCGATGGGAAATGTAGTCTTACTTACTGACTTATGAGTACTATTCCCCTAGGGGCGACTCCTCGAGCCTCACCAGCGGTCCCGTGGGCGATTTCAGGTGGAGTGGGTCTTTTCCATGCGAAATTTGTACCACAGCCAGCATTTCAAAGACACCCCTCGGTGAGAGTTGAGCATCCACCACCTGTCCCACCGCCTGGCTGTTGCCGGGAGCATAGAGTGTATCACCCGGCGTGGGCGGGTCGGGCGCGTCAGCCCACGCGGTCACCATGCGGCGCTTGATGCTGCCGAGGTGATGGGTGCGCGCGACGATTTCCTGGCCCGGATAACAGCCCTTGGTAAAGCTTACCCCGCCGAGCAGATCCAGGTTGACCATTTGCGGCACAAAGGTATCCATCGTGGCAGTGTAAATAGTGGGTAGACCGGCGCGGATGTCGAGTAGGCGCCAATAATCCGCGCTCACCCGCAGGGCATCCGGCTGCAAAGCGTCCCACAATGCCTTGATGCCTACGGGTTCTCCGACAATAACAAAGCGCTGCATAGTTCCAGGCAGGCGCAGCACCGTGAACAACCCGTCGGGGCGAGGGATCTGTGCAACCTCGTTGACTTGATTTGGAAGGGTGCCCAACACGCCCGCTGCACGCGTGGCCGCGCCGGGGCCGAAAACGCCGATACGGATGAGCCGGTCGCTGGCGTTGCTGAGGGTCACCTGCGCGCGCAGCACATACATCCGCAAACGTTTGAGGGTTGCGTCGAGAACGTCATGGGGGAGCAATAAATAATAAATCCCGTCGCGCTGGAATAGTCTGAAAATCGCCAGTAACCGGCCTTTGGGGCTGCAATAAGCATTGAGCTGGCTGCGCCGCTCCGAGACCTCGCTTACGTCGTTGCTGAACTGGCCCTGCAGGAAATTCGCGGCATCCGCGCCCAGCACGGCGATCAGGCCGAGTTCTGACAGATCAGCAATCAGCAGCGCATGATCGCCGATTGCGGTAATGTCCGGGGGTGTTCCGCTATTGTTGAGATAGGTTTGCCAGTCGGTGTTCATGTGTAGACTATTAATTAATGCGCTTGCCGGATAGGTTATTCAAGACTACGCTTTCAACCCATTCTATACGAAGAGGGTACAGACAGAGGCGATGTCTATAAGATTGGAAATTGGCCGCTCCCTATGGCTGACCGCGATACTCCTGCTCGGCCACGCCGGTGCCCTGTGGCTACTGATGATTATGCCGCTACCCTGGTGGTTGGCCACCGTACTCACCGGTGCGCTGGCCTACAGCCTGTTGCGCGGCTTGTTTCTGCATGCCCTGCGCAACGGCAGGCAGGCCATCGTCGAGCTGGTATGGGATACCCAAGGCCGCTGGACGCTGCGCTCGGCCGAGGGCCAAAATGTTCCGGCGCGCTTATCGGCGGGTAGTTATGTCAGCCCGTATCTGGTCTTACTCAATTTCGTGACCGGGTGCTGGTGGCAGCGGCGTACTCTGGTGCTGTTGCCGGATGCGCTGGATGCCGGGGGTTTCCGGCGATTGCGTGTGCGGTTGCTAAGTGTGAGGAGTGAGGAGTGAGGCGTGAGGCGTAAAGCGTAAAGCCGATTTCTCCTCACTCCTCACGCCTTACTCCTCACCAGGCGAGTAATTCGGCGGGACGAGAATGGTATTCGCCGGCGGATGAGAGACGTCCGGATCTGGATAATCCAGCGTATAGTGCAGTCCGCGGCTTTCCTTGCGGGCCAGGGCCGAGCGGATGATGAGGTCGCTCACCAGCACCAGATTGCGCAGTTCGATAAGATCGTTGGTGACGCTGAAATTACTGTAGTAGTCGGTGATTTCCTGCTGCAATAACTCCACCCGGTGTTTGGCGCGTTCCAGGCGCTTGTTGGTGCGCACGATGCCGACATAGTCCCACATGAAGCGCCGCAGTTCATCCCAGTTGTGCGAGACGACCACTTCTTCATCCGAATCGGTCACGCGGCTCTCGTCCCATTCCGGCAACGCCGGCGGAACCGGTGCCGGAGCTGACTGCGCGAGGATGTCTTCGCTCGCTGCGGCGGCGAACACCAGGCATTCGAGCAGCGAATTACTGGCCATGCGGTTGGCGCCGTGCAGGCCGGTAAAGGCGGCTTCGCCGATGGCATACAACCCCTCGATATCCGCGCGCCCGTGGAGGTCGGTCATGATCCCGCCGCAGATATAGTGCGCGGCGGGGACGACCGGGATCGGCTCCTTCGTCATATCAAAGCCGAATTCGCGGCAACGCGCATAGACGGTGGGGAAGTGCGACCTGATGAATTCGGCGGGCTTGTGGTGGATATCGAGATACACGCAAGGGATGCCGAGGCGCTTCATCTCATGGTCTATGGCGCGCGCCACGATATCGCGCGGGGCGAGTTCGCCGCGCGGGTCGAACGGCGTCATGAGCGGCGTGCCGTCGGGCAGCAGTAAACGTCCACCCTCGCCGCGCACCGCTTCGGTGATCAGAAACGACTTGGCGCGCGGGTGATACAGGCAGGTCGGGTGGAATTGGATGAACTCCATATTGGCGACGCGGCAGCCCGCGCGCCAGGCCATGGCAATGCCGTCGCCGGTGGCGACGTCCGGGTTGCTGGTGTATAGGTAGGCCTTGCCCGCCCCGCCCGTCGCCAGCACCACGAAGCAGGCGCTGAACACCTCCACCCGATCAGAGCCGCGGTCGAGCACGTAGGCGCCTAGGCAGCGTCCCCCTCCCAAGCCCAACTTTTTTGAGGTGATGAGGTCTATGGCGATGTGTTGCTCGAAGAGCGCGATGTTCGGATGGTTCCGCACCTGCTGTTCGAGGGTGGTTTCGATCTCGCGCCCGGTCGCGTCGGCGGCATGGATGACGCGGCGGTGGCTGTGCCCGCCCTCGCGGGTGAGGTGATATTCAAAGCTGCCATCCGGTTGGGCCTCCTGGGTAAACGCCACACCTTGATCTATGAGCCACTGCACCACCTCTCTGCTGTGTTCCACGGTATAACGCACGACCTGTTCGTCGCACAGTCCGGCCCCGGCGATCAGGGTGTCGCGGATGTGTGAGGCGATAGAGTCGCCCTTGTCGAGCACCGCCGAGATACCGCCTTGTGCATAGAAACTCGCGCCTTCCCTGAGCGGTCCTTTGGTCACTACGGCGATGCGCGCATGAGGTGCGAGGCGCAGGGCCAGGCTGAGACCGGCGAGGCCGCTGCCGATGACGAGGACATCGAAATTGGGGTGTTGAGTCATGGATGGTTGGTTAGGGTCTGTGTATAGTGCGACTTTCGCCGGACTGACAAGAGCGACTATAATGATAAATTGACGTTTCTGTCGAACTATATTGGACTTATAAGGTCTATCACCACTGCAGAGCCCGGTCCAAGGTGACAAACAAGACCCCTATGGGGGAACAGAATATTGATCAGGCCCTGGTAGAGCGTGTACAGCGGGGGGAGAAAAAGGCATTTGATGTCCTGGTGCTCAAGTACCAGCATAAGCTGGTCAAACTGATCTCGCGTTATATTCGTGATCCAAGTGAGGTCCAGGACGTCGCCCAGGAGGCCTTTATCAAGGCCTATAGGGCGCTGCCGAACTTTCGCGGCGACAGCGCCTTTTATACCTGGCTGTACCGGATCGCCATCAACACGGCAAAGAATTATCTGGTCGCCCAGGGACGCAGGCCGCCTGATGAGGATATTGATGTGGTGGACGCCGAGCAGTTCAGCGGCGCGACGGCGCTGAAGGAGTATGCCACGCCGGAGCACATCCTGCTGCGTGATGACATCGAGCAAACCGTGGCTCGGGTCATTGACCAGTTGCCGGAGGATCTGCGCACCGCCATCACACTGCGCGAGCTGGAGGGTCTCAGCTACGAGCAGATCGCCGAGGTGATGGCCTGCCCGGTCGGTACGGTGCGCTCCCGGATATTCCGGGCGCGTGAGGCGATAGACAGCAAACTGAAGCCCCTGTTGGAATCGAGTTGAAGCAGGTAATGATTATGAGTAAAGACGAACACATCTCAGCACTGATGGACGGTGAGCTGAATGAGGCCGAAACCGGCCGGTTGCTGGATCAGTTGCAGCGGGATGCCGGGCTGCGAATGTGTTGGACCCGCTACCACTTAATCAGCGACGCGCTGCGCAGCGATCTCACCTGCCACATCAAACACAATGTCGCAAGCCGCGTCATCCAGGCCCTCGAATCCGAACCCACCCATCTTTCCCCGCGCCGCCTTACGCCTCACCCCTCACGCCTCACCCCTCACATTTTTAAGCCGCTGGCCGGTCTCGCCGTGGCCGCCTCGATCGCCGCGGTGGCGGTACTCGGCCTGCAGACCACGGCACCGCTGCAAACCGCATCCCCTGTCAATCTTGCCGGCCTGTCCGGGGCAGCCCCGGTAGCGCAGGTTTCCAGTGCCGCAGGCCGGTCACGCTGGAGCGCGGGCCGTCCGTCCGTGGAGTCCAAGCTGGACATCTACCTGGCCAATCACAATCAATATTCCATGTCTACCGAGATGCAGGGGATGCTGCCTTACGCCCGGATAGTCGGGTATGAGACGAACCCCTAGGTTTCTCATAATGCGCCTCTGGACAGTGTGCGGCACATGCCTGCTGGCGGGCTTGCCGTTACTCACGGCCAGGGCGGACATCGCCCCCGCCGCGCGCGAATGGCTGGAAAAGATGTCCTATGCGGCGCACGCCCTCAACTATGAGGGCGTCTTCGTCTACATCCACGACCGGCAGATGACCACCATGCGTATCACCCATCGCATGGATGCCGACGGCGAGCACGAACAACTGGTCTCGTTAACCGGCGTAGGGCGCGGCGTGATCCGAAGCAACAGCAGCGTGACCCACATACTCCCCGACGATACCGTCTTGACGATGAGCGAAGGTCAGTTGCGCCCGCCGTTTTCAGGACTGGACGACATGGAACCCGTCATCAGCGAGCTCGGTAAACACTACGATTTTTCCCTGGCGGGGCAGGAGCGGGTCGCCGGTCATCTCGGCCAGATGCTGCTCATCAAGCCCAGGGATCAATATCGCTACGGCTATAACCTGTGGCTCCATAACGGCACGGGACTACTGCTAAAGGCGGACCTGTTAAGCGAGCAAGGCGCGCCTCTGGAACAGATGATGTTCACCGAACTCAAGGTGTTCGATACTCCACCGCGGGACGAACACGAGAATCCCGCTGACTCACCCGCCGCGCACGATAAACACAAACCCTTAGCCGCACATTTACAATCTGATACCCGTTGGCGGGTGACCAAGATGCCGGCGGGTTTTAGGCTGGGTGGGCACACCAAGCATCTTATGCCCCGCAACAAGCGGCCGGTGGAGCACCTGGTGTTGACGGACGGGCTCGCCTCGGTCTCCGTCTTCATAGAAGAATTCGACGAGCGGGAAAAGTTCGAGGGCCTGTCGCGGCGCGGCGCCGTAAACGCCTATGGCAGGGTCATTGATGGTCATCAGATCACCGTGGTCGGAGAGGCCCCGGCGGCCACCGTAGAACTGGTCGGACTATCGGTCATGAACCCCTGATCATGATTGAAGAAACCGCCCGCGTTGGTGGCTTGGAAGACGATTTCGCCTGGGTCGAGACCCAGCGTAAAAGCACTGTGCCGCTTGTGCGGTCAACAAGGGCTGCGGCGCCGCGACGCTCGCTGACGACGACGGAAGGTCTCACGATTTTGTCCGGCTTGGGCGGCCTCGCCGGCGGATTCGCCTGGCTGCGCCACTATGCAAAAAAGATTGCCAGGGACCCGCGCTATCAACCCGTCATCATCCGCCGTGCAACAGCTTCAGTCTCTCCTGGAAATACCGTTTTTAGTCTAACCGCTTAATCTTCATCAACCCTGTGGAGTATTCATGAAACACCCTTTGTCACGTATTACTTTCGCTTCGATCATCAGCGCCTTATTGCTGTTGTCTTCCATAGCCGTCCAGGCGCGGGATCTGCCTGATTTTACCGCACTGGTCGAGCAAAACGGCCCCGCGGTGGTCAACATCAGCACCACGCAGAAGATCAAACATCCGAAGTCGCGCCAGATGCCGAAAATGCCGCAGATGCCGGATCTTCCCGAGGACAGCCCGCTCAATGATCTGTTCCGGCGCTTTTTCGAGGACCGCCCCGACGGCCCGCCCCAGGAGTTCGATGCGCAATCCCTGGGTTCGGGTTTCATCGTCTCGCCGGAAGGTTATGTGCTCACCAACAATCACGTAGTGAAAGGCGCGGACAAGATCCTCGTCCGCCTGAGCGACCGCCGGGAACTGGTTGCCCAAGTAGTAGGCACCGACCCGCGCAGCGACATCGCCCTCCTCAAGATCAAGGCCGAAAACCTGCCGGTGGTGAAGATCGGCGATCCCTCCAAGATGAAGGTCGGCGAGTGGGTGTTGGCCATCGGTTCGCCGTTCGGCTTTGACCACTCTGCGACCGCCGGCATCGTCAGCGCCATCGGCCGCAGCCTGCCCACCGAGAGTTACGTGCCCTTCATTCAGACCGACGTCGCCATCAACCCGGGCAACTCGGGCGGGCCCTTGTTTAACCTCGACGGCGAGGTGATCGGCATCAATTCGCAAATCTTCAGCCGCACCGGCGGTTTTATGGGCCTGTCGTTCGCGATACCCTCCGATGTGGCGATGGACGTTGTCGAACAATTGAAGTCCAAGGGTCACGTTACACGCGGCTGGCTCGGTATCATCATTCAAGACGTCACCCGCGACCTCGCCGAATCCTTCGGCATGACCGATCCGCGCGGCGCGCTGGTGGCGCGCATCCTGCCCGGCGGTCCTGCGGAGAAGGCGGGCATCCAGGTCGGCGATATTGTGACCGACTTCGACGGCAAACCGGTGATCGAGTCGGCCAACCTGCCTAAGCTGGTCGGCCGCAGCAAGGTCGGGTCCGAGTATGAAGTCAAGCTGATCCGCAACGGCAAGCCGGTGACCCTCAGGATCAAGCTCGCGGAACTACCCAAGGAAGAAGAGCTTAAACTTGCGCAGGGTGAGCCGAAGACTGCTGAAGCCAATCGCGTAGCCATCACGGTTGCCGATCTCAGCGCCGAACAACGCAAGCAACTCGACGTCAAGAACGGCGTGCTGGTACAGCAGGTGGACAGCGGTCCTGCACAGCGCGCGGGTATCAGGCGCGGCGACGTGATTCTCAAGATCAACAACCTCGAGATCAAGGATACGAGCCACTTCAGCGAAGTGGTGAAGGGTCTGCCGGTAGATGCTTCCGTGCCGGTGCTGGTACAGCGCGGCAACGGCGCCTTGTTCCTCGCCTTGAAGATTACCAAAGAGGACGAACAATAGCTCACTATAAAACATGCACCGCAGAGGGCGCAGAGGGATGTAATAAATTAGATTTTCCTCTGCGACCTCAGCGTTAACCGGTTTTATTGTGAAAGCTTAAGCCGCCCTAAAGCTTGGCCCATCTGTACGGCGCTCCCGGCGGCGAGGGTGGGATTCCAGGTGATGTCTCCGGACTCAAAGAGCACGATCACGGTCGAACCCATGTTGAAGCGGCCCAACTCCGCGCCGCGCTCGATAGCGATGTTCCGGGTTTGATAATTCCAGCGTTGCAAACTGCTGCGGTAGGGTGGGGTGATGGTTCCCGCCCACACCGTTTCAATACTCCCCACAAATAATGCGCCGACCATGACGACGGCCATCGCCCCGATCTCGGTGTCGAAGATCGCCGCCACCCGCTCGTTGCGCGCGAACAAACGGGGGATGCCGCGCACGCTCAGCGCGTTGACGCTGAATAAACGGCCCGGCACATAGACCATCTCGCGCAACCGGCCGGTGACGGGCATGTGTATCCGGTGATAATCCTTGGGGCTGAGATAAAGCGTGGCGAATTGTCCGTTCAAAAACGGCGCGGCGCGCTCCTCTGAGCCACCCAACAATTCAACAAGACTGTAGTCGCGCCCCTTGGCCTGAATGATCCGTCCTTCCGAGATCCCGCCGATCTGACTCACCGCTCCGTCCACCGGGCAGACAATTTCATTCAGTCCTGCAGCGACAGGCCGCGCCCCGGCTTTAAGTGCACGCGTAAAAAAGCTGTTGAAGTTTTCGTAGGCGAGCGGGTCGGATTGTTCAGCGATGCTCATGTCCACCCTGTAGCGACGGATGAACCAGCTTATCTGCCAGTCCTTCCACACGCGCCGGCGCGCGCGCGTGAGCACGTACATGAGCCGCGATAGCAGGTGTTGCGGCAACAGATAGTGCGGGAGGATTTTTAACCAATCGTTGGACATTGGGTATCGTGTTTACCGCAACAACACCTACAATAAATATCACCGCAGAGGACGCAGAGGGAAATTATATTTAATGACATACCTCTCCTCCGCGGTAAATCGTTTGCAGTTTCATCACCTGCTACTGCTTTTTAGGCCGAAACGCGACCAGCACGTCCGGATTCGTCTCCAGATACGGCCCGCCGATGAGGTCAATACAATACGGCACCGCCGGAAACACGGCCTGCAGGCAATCCGCAATGGAGGAGGGTTTGCCGGGCAGATTGATGATCAGCGCCTTGCCGCGGATGCCGGCGATCTGTCGCGACAGTATCGCGGTCGGGACTACCTTCAGCGACACCGCGCGCATCTGCTCGCCGAAACCGTCCAGAATCTTGTCGCACACCGCCTCGGTCGCTTCGGGCGTGATGTCGCGCGGCGCGGGGCCGGTGCCGCCCGTGGTGACGACCAGACAACAGCCCTGCGTGTCGCACAAGTCCTTGAGCGTCTCCTCGATCACCGGCTGTTCATCGGGAATCACACAGGAAAACGCCTCCCACGGCGTGGCGAGTATCTTTTTTAATTGCTCGCGTATTGCGGGCCCGCCTAAATCTTTATAGACGCCCTTACTGGCGCGATCAGAGACGGTGACGATGCCGATGCGTACAGGTTGAGTGGTCATAAGGGTGTATCGTGCATGGCAGCGGCTTCAACTAACAGTCGTCGTATCTGCGGCTCTTCGAGATCTTCAGGGCGGTCCACATCCCGGCGTGGGGCGAGTTCGCGCCAGCGCCATTGTAGCCGTTTCAGCCGCTCGCGGGTAAGGGCAAGCACTCCGCCACTGCCCCACGCAATGTCTTCAAACAGGAGCGGCGCGGCCTTGCGCAAGCCCAACAACACATAACCGCCGTCCTCGGCCGGGCCGATAACGGCATCAAATCCATCCCGTGACGTACAGGGATGTACTAATGTCGCGGAAGGCAGGATGCCGGGAGCGACTAGGGTATCAATCGCCGTGCGTAAATCCTGAGAGGTGAGGGCTGGGCAATCCGTCCCGATAATTACCGCACAAGGACTCCGCTGCAAGACGGTATCGAAGGCGTGCGCCATGCGCGCGCCCAGATCGTTTCCCTGCTGCTCCCGAAGAGTGACTCCGTAGTCTTTGCTGCATTGTGTGAAAAAGGGATGGTTTGTGTCCGGGCTGCACCAAAGCTCGACCGGGCTAAGCCGCGCCGCGACTGCCGTCGCGATGCAATGCCGCACCAGCATGGCGTGCAATGCCGCTGCGCCTTCTGCGCCCAGCGCCGGAATGAGGCGGGTCTTGACCGCGCCCGCAACGGGCGCCTTGGCAAACACCATGATGCGCGCGTCAGGAAATGGCAGGTTCATGAGGAATAATACCGGCGCACGAGACGTTGCGGGTCCGCACCGAAGGCGTAAGCCAGCCGCAATCGCCACATCAACAAAATCGTGCGCACAATACCACGCCGTTCCCAGCGGCGGCTGGAGGTGATGACTCGTTCGCGTACACAGAGCGGCCGGCTGTACCGGCGCAAAATTCGGCTGATGGCGATGTCCTCCATCAGGGGAATATCGGGAAATCCGCCCGCCTGTTCGAACACATCGCGGCGCACAAAGATCGCCTGGTCGCCGGTGGCGATACCCGTCAGCCGCGAGCGCCCATTCATCAGGGTTTCTACGACGCGCAGCAAAATGTGACTCCCCGACAAGCGCACGTCAAAACGTCCCCAGCGGGCGCCGGTCTGCGCCAGTCCTGCGCGGATCACGCGATCCGCGCCCTCCGGCAATAGCGTATCGGCATGCAGAAAAACCAGGACCTCTCCGCGAGCCGCCGACGCGCCGCGGTTCATCTGCCGCGCGCGGCCGCGTTCGCTGTGCAGGAGTTGATCGGCGAACGGCGCCGCCAGGCTGCACGTGGCGTCGGTACTGCCACCGTCCGCGACGATGACCTCGTGTCCCGCCGCGCGCAAGGCGTGTAAGCCGGTCAGGGTCGGGACGATAGCCGCAGCCTCATTGAGCGTGGGGATGATAATGGAGAGCCCTGGTGCGGCGTCATTCATGGGCTGCATGATAAACGAAAGCCCGATGTGGCGCTGGTGTGGCACACATGGAACCCGGTCCGTTGCGGTGTTACAATGGCGGCCCTGTCCGTGCGGCGCCAAGCAAGCCGCTGGGCATAACTATTATGGGGCGGTAGCTCAGCTGGGAGAGCGCTGCGTTCGCAATGCAGAGGTCGGGAGTTCGATCCTCCTCCGCTCCACCAAATACCTGGCCCGGGTCCGCCTTTACCCTTGCCCCCGGTAGCTCAGAGGGGTGATC
Organism: Gammaproteobacteria bacterium; assembly: GCA_016195665.1. Classification (NCBI taxonomy): domain Bacteria; kingdom Pseudomonadati; phylum Pseudomonadota; class Gammaproteobacteria; species Gammaproteobacteria bacterium. The sequence continues at coordinate 30,720 of JACPZD010000026.1, forward strand.
TCGTGAAACGAGCGAACGACCGGACAGGGAAGTCCGGGCTGGTGCTAGGCAAGGCTCTGCGGTTACGCCAGGGATGGCGTCATGGGTGTCAAAATTGCCCCGGTAGCTCAGAGGGGTGATCTCGTGAAACGAGCGAACGACCGGACAAGGAAGTCCGGGCTGGTGCTCGGCGGGGCTAAGCGGTTACGCCAGGGATGGCATCATTGGTGTCAATATTGCCCCGGTAGCTCAGATGGATAGAGCATCCCCCTCCTAAGGGGAAGGTCGGACGTTCAAATCGTCTCCGGGGCACTTAAAAAATCAATAACTTATAAAAATAATCTATACAAGAAATATTCAACACTAATTATCCGGAGTTGGCAAGCTTCACTCCCAAAGCCCGCGCCGAGGCGGGGGGCACGGTCGAGCCCGAATCCCTTAATCAACGGATGCCGGGTGTGCTTGCCAGCCAATTAAGCACTCCGTCAATGAACTCATCGCTGGCTAGGCTCAGCGCACTCGCTGCGCCCGCGGCATCCGGGGTCTGGGCCTGACGTTCCAAGGTAAAAGTACGTTCTCTGAGAGGAGTCTGTTCGTTTTTTTGGGTCAGGCTTACGTGGGCGCGAAATAATACCCGGCTCGATTGCGGCGAATCGAATATCTGGCTGAATTCTTCAAGATCAACCCGCAACCGGTTCGGCGGGTCGTTCTGTGGTGTCGGATTCCCCTTGGAGGTGTCGCTGGCTGTGGAGAGGGCCTGACGCAGGCGTAGCGTTATCAAGGCCGCCGGCGGCGCAGCCCAGCGGCTGTCGGCGTAAGAGTCCAGGCGCGCAGCGTTATGATAAGCGAGCCGGTATAAGATTGCCGGGCTGTCGAGCCAGGACGGCGCGGTGACAGGAGAGGCCTCCAACCGGCCGGCCATGCGCGGTGTTTGATCGGGCGCGTTTTCCCGCGGCAGGCCAAAATCATACGCAACGATTGGAGCATTATCTTTCGGCAAGTTGTTGCAACCGTTAACCATCAACAGAATAAGCATGGCAGCCATGCCGGATTCAATTTTTGTTTTTTTCATGAGATGCCCATGAGTCTTTATTCAAGGTGGGGCCGCAAAGCCTGGCTCTCCCGGACCCGGCTGCGAGGGGGGCTTGCCGAAGACCAGGCTTTGCGGCCGCCGCTCGATATCCGTCAGGAGTCTATCAAGATTTTTGGAGGTGCGAGACAGATCATCCAGCAGCCGGTCGAATTTCGGTAATGCCGAAGAGCGCACCTCGTCACCCACCGCCTCGCCTGCCGCTCCGATTTTTTCCGCACTGGCGGCGACCTTTTCCGCGCTTGCGGCAACTCTGTCGAAAGTCATGACTTGCTGCTGAAGTTTGGCCGTCAAGGTGCTGAGATCAACGAGCAGCGCATCGGCCTTCTTGAGTACGCCCTGGGTGTTGGCTACGACGGAAGGCAGCGCAGTGATGGCAGGATCAAGCTTATCCTGGAGCGTGACAAGACGCGCCGAAACGTGTTCGACATTGGCGAGTATAGCCTTCGCGCGTTTAAGGTTTTCATCGTCGAACACATTGCTCATGCGTTCGGTGAGCATGCTGATGCGCGCGAGCAGCAGCGGAGCGGAAGCCCCCACTTCTTGTAACAGCGAAGTCCGCATCTCGATACGGGCGGGCGCTTCGGGGCTCGTTTGAAGCGGGGTTGGCATAGTCCCGTCATCATCCAACTGAATATAGGCAAGACCGGTCAAGCCTTGGTAGGCAAGCTCTGCATAGGTGCCTTGTGTGATCGGGGTGCCGCTGCCTACCAGAATGCGGACTAAAATCGTACGATGTTGTTGGGGGTCCAGCATAATTTTCTCAACCCGGCCTACCTGAAGACCGCGGTAACGTACCGCCGCCTGCGGATTCAGCCCTGACACCGATGATTTCGAGACGAGCAGGTAGACGTCCTCCTTCGCAGTGTCGCCGCTGAACCAAATGGCGGCTGCCGCGAGCGCCGTGACGAAAACGATGACAAACAATCCGGCGGCGATGGCATGGGCGCGGTTTTCCATATCGAATTACCTTAGGACTTATCCATAAATGATTTACCGCAGAGGACGCAGAGGAATACCCTCAAAAAGGATTTGTTTCTCCTCCGCGCCCTCCGTGGTGAAGCCTTTTCATCGCAAGGGACACAGGGGAACTTTTCATGGACATGCTCTTAAACGGAACAATCCCGGAATCCAATGCGCGTTATCATTCCAATATTCTCAGGCGCCGGCAACGGCCGTGCGGCCTGCAAAAAACTTGTGTATAAAAGGATGATCTGATTGCATCACGGTTTTGAGCGGGCCTGTTGCAATGAGCCGGCGATTCGCAAGCACCGCAATCCTGTCGCTGAGTGCAAACAGCGTATCAATATCGTGGGTGACCATCATGACGGTAAAGGACAATTCCTTACGCAAATCCCCGATCAGTTTTACGAAGCTCTCGCTAAGCTCTGGATCGAGCCCCGCCGTGGGCTCGTCGAGCAACAGCAGTTCCGGTTCGAGCACCATCGCACGCGCCAGTGCAACGCGTTTTACCATGCCGCCGGAAAGTTCGGCGGGCATTTTGCCGGCGTGCTTGGGTTCGATCTGCACCATGTCGAGCTTAAGTCTCACGAGCGTGCGGATGGATGCCTCATCGAGTACGTGCAGTTCGCGCAACGGCAAGGCAATATTATCAAATACAGTGAGGGCGCTATATAGCGCACCGCCCTGAAACAGCACGCCCCAGCGGTTACGCAAATCCAGCCGTGCCCGCGGATCGCCCTCGTGCAGGGGCGCCCCAAACACCTTTACCCTGCCGCGTGACGGCGTTTCGAGGCCGAGGATGGTCTTTAACAGAGTGGTTTTACCGCTGCCGGAGCCGCCAACGAGCGCCAGCACCTCGCCATGATGCACGCAAAGATTCACGTCCTCGAGCACAACGGTATCACCGTATCGAGCCCAAAGGCCATCAATTTCAATGATGCAGGGTTTACCCGTCATCACACGCCCACATCGCTAAATACTATGGCGAACACGGCGTCAACGAGTAACACGATGGTGATAGATGTAACGACTGAGTTTGTCGTCCCTGCAGCGAGGCTCTGGGTATTCGGGAGTATACGCAGCCCGAACAGGCACGCGATAAGTGCGATCAGAAATCCAAACGCCATGCCTTTGCCTACCCCAAGCCAGAGATTCGCAACGGGCACCGCGTCGGGGAGCTGATTCATAAAGTGCGCTACGCCGATGTCGAGTTGCACCTTCGCCGCCAGTGCACCGCCCAGCAGTGCAGCGGCATCGGTCCAGAGCACCAGCAGGGGAAGCGATATCGAGAGCGCCACCACCTTGGGTAAGATCAGGCGCACGCTGTAAGGAATGCCCATGACTGCCAGGGCGTCAAGTTCCTGGGTGACGCGCATTACACCGAGTTGCGCCGTCATTGACGAGCCGGAACGGCCCGCGACGAGGACGGCGGCAATCACGGGACCCAGCTCACGCAGTATGCTGATGCCGAGAATGTTGATAATGAAAATATCGGCGCCGAAAATTCTGAGCTGTTTGCTGAACAGATAGGAAAGCACTACGCCTATGAGAAAACCCAGCAGTCCGGTAATCGCCAGGGCCTGGGCGCCGGTGCGGTACAGGTTGGCGGATATCTCGCGCCACGGAATCAGCATTGGACGGCGTGCGAGGTGGGCGACGTCCAGTCCCAACTGGCCCAGCAGTGCAATAAAGCCCTCCACATGATCGGCTAAAGAAAGTGTGCGCTTGCCCAATAAGATGACCGGCGTGAGGAGGTCGCGAGGGCTGCGCGGTAGCGTTGTTTCCGATAAGGCATTGAGGCGGTCGAACAGGACCATGTGTTCGGGGCGCAGCGTCAGGTTTTTCAACCTTTGTCTTCCCCACGCATGCCACAGCAACACGGCGCCGGCGTTATCGAGTTCCGCGATCCCCTGCATAGCCCAATGCAGGGAGGGGTCGGCTGCACACGCCTTAAGTCTCGGGCCTAAAGTACGCAATAACGCTTTGAGATTGTGCAGATTCCATGCACCCGTTAACTCTAAAACCCTTGTACCATCCGTAGCATGCGTCTCGCGTAGCGCCGGAGAAGTATTTGATTCAATGAGGTTATCCGTCATATCGGAAAGGGTAGGTTACTGAGAAGTCCGTAATTCAATTAGTCTACACTTACTCAGGAGTCAGAAAATAAGGCTACAACGTTATAATGTGACTCCTGAGTAAAAACCCTGTTTACTCTACCCCCACCCTGTCCCGCCCCCTCAATAGGGGGCGGAGACGTAGCATGAAGTGTAGTCTTAATTACTGAAGCCGTTTCTGGATTGGCTGGCCGAGGTGCCCGATCCGGAGCCGCTGGAGCTGACGTTGGGGGACCTGCGTCACGACTGCACGGCCTTGTTGATCCCCGACTTTGATGATGAGGCGGATGCCTTGGGATATATCTACGCCTCCTTCGAAGAGCTCTTCGAGATGGAACTGGACGCATGGTACAACGATGAGTCCCTGTGGCCCGCCGACAGGACGTTGGAGATGTTTGAGGAGTGGTTCGACATCGAAATCCACTCCATGGTCACCGACATGGCCGAGGATGAATTCACGGCGGAAGATTTTGACGACGACAATTTACACTGATTGAATGCCAGCCAGGTTGTTGAACGAGATCTCACGCGCCACGCGGATGAAGTCGCGCATATAAGGTATGTCGGCGTCGCTGGTCCGCAAGGCGGCGTAGAGCGTGCCCCACAGGCCTTCGCGGCCGAGCGGGCGCGCGGCGACGTAGTTGTGTTTGAGATATTCCTCCACCACCCAATTGGGCAAGGCCGCAACGCCACGGCGGCTCGCGACGTGTGCCGCCATCATGAGAGTCAGCTCGGTGGTGCGGAGTCCTGCCGGTTCCACCCCTGCGGGTTCCAGAAAACGTTTGAAGATGTCGAGGCGGTTGCGCGGCACGGGGTAGGTGATGAGCGTCTCGCCGGCCAAGTCCTGCGGTTCGATCCACGTGCGTTCGATAAGAGGATGGTCATTCGCTATGACCAGCAGGGCCTGGTAGCCGAATAGCGGTTCAAACAGGACGCCCGGGAGTGATTGCTGATCAGAGGTAATCACCAGATCAATCCCGCCCTTGAGCAAGGCCGGCAGGGAGTCGAAGTTAAATCCCGCCGAGAGGTCCATCTCGACCTCCGGCCAGTGTTCGCGAAAGGCGTTCATGCTGGGCATCAGCCACTCGAAGCAGCTATGACACTCGATGGCGATAGAGAGCCGGCCGGTTTGGCCCGACTGCAGTCGCGCCAGGTCACTCTCGGCCTCGCGTAACTGGCCGATCATCTGCTCGGCGAGCGCCAACAGGCGCTGACCGGCGGTTGTAAAGTTAAGGGGTTTGCTCTTACGCTGAAACAACCGGCTGCCGTAATGGTGCTCCAGCGCCTTGATCTGGTGTGAGAGGGCGGATTGGGTCAGATGCAGCCGCACGGCGGCTTGGGCGAGGCTGCCGCTGTCGCGGATCGCAAGCAGGGCGCGTAAATGTCGTATTTGCAGCATAATCATGAATTATATTCATGTTTAATATTAAAATATAGAAATTGATTCATTATGCTGTACACGTCAAACTAGCCTCAAATCGCTAATAGCGACTAAATTTCCAGGAGTAAAGCAGATGGCTATAGCACACAATCTAGGATTTCCCCGTATCGGCGCGAAGCGTGAATTGAAGCGCGCCTTGGAGGCGTATTGGAAGGGCGAGCAGGACCAAGCCGCGCTGGAAGCGGTCGGCCGCGAACTCTGCACTCGCCATTGGAAGCTGCAGGCCGAGGCGGGCCTTGACCTCGTCCCGGCCGGTGATTTCACCTGGTACGACCATGTGCTTGATATGTCGGTGCTGCTCGGCGTGGTGCCGAAACGCTTTGGTGAGATCAGCGGCAATGTGGATTTCAAGACGTACTTCCGCATGGCGCGCGGCCGCGCGCCCGGCGACAAGGCCGGCAGCGCAGACACTTACGCCTGCGAGATGACCAAGTGGTTCGACACCAACTATCACTACATCGTCCCCGAGTTCACCGCCGACCAGAGCTTCCGCATCGCTTCCAGCAAGCTGTTTAACGAACTCGCCGGCGCCAAGGCGCTGGGCGTGCGCGCCAAGCCGGTGCTGGTCGGTCCGCTTACCTATTTATGGTTGGGCAAGACCAAGGGTGAGACATTTGACAAGCTGAGTCTGTTGGATCGGCTGCTGCCGGTCTACGCCGAGATCCTGGCGCGCCTCAAGGCCGAAGGCGTGGAGTGGGTGCAGATAGACGAACCGATTCTGGTATTGGATTTGCCGCAGGATTGGAAGACCGCATTCGAGCGGGCCTATCAAAAACTGCAAGCCTCGGGTCTCAAGCTGCTGCTCGCCACCTATTTCGGCGCGCTGGAGGACAACCTGCGCCTCGCCTGCCACCTGCCTACCGAGGGTCTGCACATAGACCTGGTGCGTGCGCCGCAACAGTTGGCTGCGGTGCTGGATGAACTGCCTCCTTACAAGGTGCTCTCGGCGGGCGTGGTGGACGGGCGTAACATCTGGCGCAACGATCTCGAGAAGACCCTGGCCGTGCTTGACCCCTTGCAGGCGCGTCTGGGAGAGCGTTTGTGGGTCGCGCCTTCCTGTTCACTGCTGCATAGCCCGGTGGATCTCAGCCTCGAACGCGGCCTGGATGAGGAATTCAAGTTGTGGCTGGCTTTCGCCACGCAAAAGGTTACCGAGGTGGTGACGCTCAGGAATGTGGTCAACGGGGGCCGCGCCAGCGCAGGCAAGGAGCTTGATGAGAGCCGCCGGGCGATGGCCTCGCGCCAGTCCTCACCGCGCATCCATCGCCCGGAAGTACGCGCCCGCATGAAGGCCCTCACCGCCTCGATGGCCTCGCGCCAGGCGCCCTATAGCGAGCGTGCCAAGCTGCAGCACGCCTTGCTCAAGCTGCCGCTGCTGCCCACCACTACCATCGGTTCCTTTCCGCAGACCCAGGCGATTCGTAACGCGCGGCGTGACTTCAAGGCCGGCCGTATCAGCGAGGCCGAGTACAAGACCCGCATGAAGGAGGAGATCGAACTCGCGGTGCGCAAGCAGGAACAGATCGGTCTCGATGTGCTGGTGCACGGTGAGGCCGAGCGCAACGATATGGTGGAGTATTTCGGGGAACTCATGGAAGGCTATGCCTTCACCCAGAACGGCTGGGTGCAGAGCTACGGCTCGCGCTGCGTGAAGCCGCCGATCATCTTCGGCGACGTCAGCCGTCCCAAGCCGATGACCGTGGAGTGGAGCGTGTACGCGCAGTCGCTCACCGATAAACCGATGAAGGGCATGTTGAGCGGGCCGATCACCATGCTGCAGTGGTCGTTCGTGCGCGACGACCAGCCGCGCAGCCAGACCGCCATGCAGATCGCGCTCGCGCTGCGCGACGAGGTGGTGGATCTGGAAAAGGCCGGCATCAAGGTGGTGCAGATAGACGAGCCCGCGCTGCGCGAGGGCTTGCCGCTGCGCAAGGCCGAGCGCACCGAGTACCTGCGCTGGGCGGTGGAGGCGTTCCGCGTCACCGCGGGCGGGGTGGAAGACGACACCCAGATCCACACCCACATGTGCTACGCGGAGTTCAACGACATCATAGACTCCATCGCCGCGCTCGACGCCGACGTCATCACCATCGAGACCTCACGCTCGGACATGGAACTGCTCGACGCCTTCGTGAATTTCTCTTATCCCAACGAGATCGGGCCGGGCGTGTATGACATCCACTCGCCGCGCGTGCCCAACAAGGAAGAGATCGTGCGCCTGATGGAAAAGGCCGCCAAGGTGGTGCCGGCGGAGCGCTTGTGGATCAATCCCGACTGCGGCTTGAAGACCCGCGACTGGCCGGAAGTCGAGACCGCGCTCGGCAACATGGTCGCCGCCGCAGAGACGTTGCGCCAGAAGCTGCAACATTAGATTAAAATCATCACCGCGGAGGACGCGGAGACCAGATCTTATTCCTCTGCGTTCTCCGCGGTGAATAGTAGATTGGCGAGTCCTATCTCAAACTGATAACCGGCCAGCCCTTGCTCGTCGCGCGCCGCGCCAGTTCCGTGTCGGGGTCTACGGCAACGGGATGGTTGACCCGCTCCAGGAGCGGGATGTCGTTATGCGAGTCGCTGTAAAACCAGCTTCCCTCCAGCGTCTGTCCGTGCTCCTGTAACCATTCACCGAGCCGCATGACCTTGCCCTCCCGGAAACAAGGGGCGCCCTTTATCTTGCCCGTGTAGCGTCCCTCCCGGATCTCACCCTCGGAGGCGAGTAGGTGCGGCACCCCGAAGCGGGCGGCGATCGGCTCGGTGATAAAGCGGTTGGTGGCGGTGATGATGAGCAGGGTATCGCCTTGAGCGCGATGCCTCTCCACTAAGGCCACGGCCTTGGGCAGTATGATCGGCCAAATTTTTTCGCTCAGGAATCGCTCACGCCAGCCATGTAGAACATCCACCGGATGTTGGGTCAGAGGCTTGAGCTGAAATTCGAGGAAGGTATGAATGTCCAGCGTGCCGGCCTGGTATTCCTTGTAAAAGCGCAGGTTCTCGCGCTCGTAGTGCCCGGCGTCCACGATGCCCTGTTCGGCCAGGAACTTACCCCATAGATAGTCGCTGTCTCCTCCCAGCAGAGTGTTGTCGAGATCAAAGATGGCGAGACTCATGGAGTGTAATCCGCGGTTAAAACAGGGGCATTGTACACCGGTTGAGATCAGGTCCCGGCGACAAACCAGTTGCTAATTTTAATGATTGTGAAACAATGCAGGTAATTAATCTTTAGGCTGTGGCAGTCACGTGATTCATTCGGATGGTTATAGGCCCAACGTCGGCATCATCCTGAGTAATCAGGAGGGCCGGGTGCTATGGGCGCGGCGCATCGGGCAAAATGCCTGGCAGTTCCCGCAGGGCGGGATTGCCGAGCATGAGACCCCGGAGCAGGCTCTCTATCGGGAGATGGAGGAAGAGATCGGCCTGTTGCCCGCTCATGTCGAGATCATGGGCAGCACCCGGGACTGGTTGCGCTATGAGCTTCCCAAAAATCTTATCCGCTATGACCGGAATCCGCTGTATGTCGGCCAGAAACAGATCTGGTTCTTGCTGCGTCTGCTGGCCGGCGAGAAGGCGGTAAGGCTGGATCGCAGCGGCAAGCCGGAATTCGACCAGTGGCGCTGGGTCAATTACTGGGAGCCGCTTCTGGAGGTGGTCGCGTTCAAGCGGGAGGTGTATGAACAAGCCCTGCGCGAGTTGGCCCCGCTGTTGCCCGAGGCGGGTCCGCCTGCCGAGTTCACCGATCCCCACCCCGCCGCTCCTTCGGTAAAAGGCCGTTAAGCGCATGGAGAGCCCGCCTCCCGGCCCGGTACGCTCCATGCTCGAAGTCCTGCGACGTATCATACAAGAGGTCAATGCCGCGCCGGATCTCGCGCAGGCGCTCACCATCATCGTCCAGCGCGTCAAGCAGGCGATGGCGACCGACGTCTGTTCCGTTTACCTCACCGACTTTGTCAATCAACAGCATGTCCTGATGGCGAGCGACGGCCTCAATCCAGAGGCCATCGGTGCGGTGCGGCTCGGCCTTAACGAAGGCTTGATCGGCGTGGTGTGTGAACGCGCCGAACCGCTGAATCTGGATAACGCCCCCGATCACCCGCGCTATCGCTTTATCGCCGAGACCGGTGAAGATCGCTACCACGCCTTTCTGGGCGTACCCATCATCCACCACCGCAAGGCGTTGGGGGTGGTAGTGGTGCGGCAGCGGGCGCAGCGCAAGTTCGATGAGAGTGAAGTTACGCTGCTCGTCACCATCGCGGCCCAGTTGGCGGGGGCCATTGCCCATGCCGAGGCCAGCGGCGGCATCAACGGACTGCACGGCGAACAGTGGCAGGGCTCCCGTCCAATCGAAGGTCTGCCCGGTGCGCCCGGGGTGGCGGTCGGGACTGCGGTGGTGATCTATCCCCCCACCGATCTCGACGCCATTCCCAACCGCAAGGCGACCGATGTCGAGGCCGAGGTCGCGGCCTTTGCAGGTGCAGTCGCAAAGGTGCGCAGCGACATTGTAGTCCTCGCCGCACGCCTCGCGGAGACTTTGCCCGTTGAAGATCTCGCCCTGTTTGACGCCTACCTGCAAATGTTGCAGGGGGAGAGCCTGGTGGGCAAGACCGTCGCGCGCATCCGCCGCGGCAACTGGGCGCCGGCCGCGCTGCGCGACACCATCATCGAGCACACGCGCGCCTTCGAGGCCATGGGCGACGCCTATTTGAGCGAACGCGCCAGCGACGTGCGCGACCTCGGCCTGCGTCTGTTGGTGTATCTGCAAACCGATACGCGCGGTCAACAGCACTACCCGGACAACAGTGTCATCGTCGGCGAGGAAATCACCGCCTCGATGCTGGCCGAAGTGCCGCTGGGCCGCCTTGCCGGCGTGATTTCGGTGCGCGGCTCCAGCTCATCGCATGTCGCCATCCTGGCGCGCGCCATGGGCGTCCCGGCGGTGATGGGCATCGCCGACCTCAGCGTCGCACGGGTGGACGGACGCGAAGTAGTGGTGGACGGTTACCGGGGACGGGTCTACGTGCAACCTACCCAGGTGGTGCGCACGGAGTATTTGCGCATCGCGCAGGAAGAGAGCGCCTTGTCCGCCGAATTGGCCGAGCTGCGCGATGTGCCAGCGGTTACCCTCGACGGTTTTCACATGCCGCTCTACGCTAATACCGGCCTGGTTTCCGACATCACCTCCACCCTCAACAGCGGCGCCGAGGGCATCGGCCTGTACCGTACCGAATTTCCGTTTATGGTGCGCGAGCGCTTCCCCGGCGAAGAAGAGCAGCGCCTCATTTATCATCAAGTGCTGGAGGCCTTTGCGCCGCGCCCGGTGACCCTGCGCACGCTCGACATCGGCGGCGATAAATCGCTGCCGTATTTTCCGATTGAAGAAGACAACCCGTTTTTGGGATGGCGCGGCATCCGCATCACCCTCGATCACCCGGAAATTTTCCTGGTGCAATTGCGCGCCATGCTGCGCGCCAGCCGTGGCCTTAACAATCTGCACCTGCTGCTGCCGATGGTGAGCACGCTCGCCGAGGTGGACGACTCACTCATCCTTATCAAGCGCGCGCATGCCGAACTGCTGGAGGCGGGTGAAGGCGTCGCCATGCCCAAGATCGGTGTGATGATCGAAGTGCCCTCGGCCGTGTACCAGGCCGCCGCTATCGCCGCGCGGGTGGATTTTCTTTCTGTGGGCAGCAACGACCTTACCCAATACCTGCTGGCCGTAGACAGAAATAACGCCCGCGTCGCCGGTCTCTATGACGCCCTGCACCCCGCCGTGTTGTGCGCCCTCATGCAAGTAGTGGAAGGCGCGCACCACCATGAAAAAACCGTAAGTGTCTGCGGCGAAATGGCCGGCGACCCGGCCGCCGCCCTGTTACTGCTCGGCATGGGCATGGACAGCCTCAGCATGAGCGCCGCCAGCCTGCCGCGCATAAAATGGGTGATCCGCAAATTCAGCCGGGCGCAGGCGCGCTCGGTGCTCGATGAAGTGCTGAAAATGGAAGACAGCGCAGCCATCCGCCGTCACCTCAATGCTGCCCTGGAGCAGGCCGGCCTCGCCGGATTGGTAAGATCGGATTAATAAATATCGGAGGCTACAGTCACAAGAAAGTGTACATCCGGCACGTGCTGACGCACGCCGAGTACGATCGAGATAAGTGGAAGGAGTAACCATGCTGACCAAGCAATTTGATCAAGTTATGCAGGACTATCGCCGGTTGCGGGCCGTTGTCCCGCTGGGTCCGTTGCGCGGTAAAAAAGAATATGACCGTGCGGTCGGATTGCTGGATGACATCCTCGATGAGATCGGGGAGGATGAAAAGCATCCGATGGCCGATCTCGCCGACGCGATCAGCGTTTTCGTCGAAAAATACGAAGCCGAGCATGTGCCGGCTTCCGGCGCCAAGCCGGGGGCGGTGCTGAAGTTCTTGATGCGCGAACATGGCTTGCGGCAGTCCGACCTGCCGGAGATCGGCAGCCAGGGCGTGGTGTCCGAGGTATTATCGGGCAAACGCGAGCTTAACGCGCGCCAGATAAAACGGCTCGCCAAGCGCTTCGGCGTTTCACCGGCGGTATTTATCTGAAGCAAACCAAGCCTGCTCCGCCGCAGGGACATGGACCGCACCGAACGGTTTTATCGAATCGAGCAGATGCTTAATGAGCATCGTGCGGTTTCCATACGCACGTTTCTTGAAACACTCTCTGTCAATATCTCCACCTTCAAACGCGATCTCGAATATATGCGTGATCGTCTATACGCACCCATCGTTTGGGATAGAGACAAGCGCGGTTATCGCTTCGCCGATCCCCATCCCCACGCCCCTCGTCATGAACTGCCTGGGTTATGGTTCAACAGCAGTGAAGCGCACGCGCTGCTCACCATGCACCACCTGCTGGAAAATCTGCAACCCGGTTTGCTGGCGTCCCATATAGAACCCCTCAAACTGCGTATCAAGGCGCTGCTGGAATCACAACATGACAGCGCCGGTGAAGTCATGACGCGAATACGCATTCTGCCCATGGCGGCGCGTAAGGTGCGGCATGATAATTTCGAGATCATCGCCAAAGCACTGCTGCAACGCCGGTGTCTCATCATCAACCACTATAGCCGCGAACGCGACGCTGAGACAGAGCGCGAAATCTCGCCACAACGTCTCGCCCATTATAGGGACAACTGGTATCTCGACGCTTGGGATCACGGAAAAGATGCTCTGCGTATTTTTTCGGTAGACAGCATTCGCAAGGTGATACTGCTCGACAAAAAGGCGCGCAACATCCCCGGCAAAGCCCTGGACGCGGAATTAGGCAGTGGTTACGGCATCTTCGCCGGCCGCAAGACCCAAACCGCAGTCCTGCGCTTCACACCAGAGCGCGCCCGCTGGGTGGCTGCCGAGCAGTGGCATCCCAGACAAAAAGGAAGGCTGCATAAGGACGGTTCTTATGAGCTTCGGATACCCTATGCTGATTCCAGAGAACTTGTGATGGATATCCTTAAATACGGCCCCGACGTCGAAGTGCTCGCGCCGGGGTCACTGCGCCGCGAAGTAACCGAGAGGCTGCGTCTGGCCGCACAACGGTACAATGATGCGGAGAAACGGCCGTGAGCAAGAGCAAAACGCCGATCTATCAAATCAAGGTCACGCTCCGGCACGTCGTACCGCCAATCTGGCGGCGCATTGAAGTCCCGGGAGACATCAAGCTCGGCAAGCTGCATCGAGTGCTCCAGATCGCCATGGGTTGGACGGACTCGCATCTGCACTCTTACCGCATCGGCGGCGCCACTTACGGCACGCCCAACCCGGACTTCCCGGACGACACCCAAAGTGAACGCAGCGTGAGACTCGACAAGATAGCCAGCGCGGGCGACATACTCATCTACGAGTACGACTTCGGCGACGGCTGGGAGCACACGCTCAAGATCGAGAAAATCGTCCCCGCCGATCCCACAGCGCATTATCCGCGCTGCACCGCCGGCAGCCGCGCCTGCCCGCCCGAGGATTGCGGCGGGCCACCGGGCTACGAGCACCTGCTCGAAGCGCTGCGCGACCCGAAGCACGAGGGTCACGAAGAGATGTGCGAATGGATCGGCGGTGAATTCGACCCCGAGGCATTCGACCTCGGCAGGGTAAATCAGGGCCTGTGGCGCATGAAGTAGCCACGCTGTCGTGGCAATCGCTACCGGAAAGCGTTGCGAGACAAAGTGATGCGGCTGTTACATCAAGCCTTCTCTCAATATCAGGAACCGACGCGGTGTATCACGCCGTGAGCGACTGAATAAGTTAGGCTTTACTGGGCGAGATTCACCCGGGAGGATAACCATGAAAAACGACGCGCGGGAGATCCGCATCCGTATCATTTCTGTGTGAAGTGTGACCGCTGCTGAAAGGAGAAAACATGGGGTGGGGGAGCAAAATTGAGCAGATATCCCGTTGAATTTGAGATATCAGACCCTGCTGCGATGTTCGCCCGTCCCGATATTGACTGACGTTATGTATCTCGCACACAGTGAAAACGATGTTGGAGAGACACATCCGCTCAAGGCTCACTTGGCGGCTGTCTCCGCGTTGGCGCGCGAATTCATGAAAGAGCATGCTATGGTCGACGAAACTGCGCTCGCCGGGGTATTACACGATCTTGGCAAATACGGCGATCGTTTCCAGCTACGTTTGCAGGGCAAGGATTCGGGCTTGGACCATTGGTCCCAGGGGGCTTCGGTGGCACTGTCCCAATTTCAGGCGGTTGCCGCAGCCTTGGCTATCGAAGGCCACCACATCGGCCTGCAGCGAGGCAGCAGGGAATCATTGCGGAGACTACTTCCCGATAACCTAGTATCAGCTGTCCTGCCAGGCCTAGCGCTCTCCGACCCTGACATTGCGCGACTACAATCCCGAGCAGTTGCAGACGGACTGAAATTTCACAAGCCCGCTGCACCAGCCATCACCTCGTGGGCGCACGCGGTCGCCGCCATGCTCGATGTGCGCATGTTATTTTCCTGTCTGGTGGATGCCGATTTCCTGGATACCGAAGCGCACTTCAACGGGAATGCTCTAGGGAAGCAGCCGCGACAGGAGGGTCCACGTCTGGATGCTGAAAAGGCGCTGGCCGCCCTCGATGCTCACATGGACGGCCTGCGCGCCAAATCGCAGGCGCAGGCCAGCGTGCGAGATGCGCGCGAAACCCTATGGAAATCCGTCATCCATGCAGGACAGTTGCCATCCAAATTATTCACACTGACCGCACCAACAGGTTCGGGCAAGACACTTGCTATGCTGCGCCTTGCCTTGGAGCACGCGCTCCGTCATGGCAAGAAACGCATTGTGCTTGCCGTTCCATTTCTCACCGTCATCGAGCAGACGGCGCGTGTGTATAGGAGGGTATTTGCCGGCTTCCCCGACCACTTCGTGCTGGAGCACCATAGCCTGGCTGGATTGGGCGAGGAATCAGAAAAGCGCGATGCCGAAGGTTCGCAGGAGCGACAGCGACGCCTGCTCTCCGAGAACTGGGATGCGCCCATCGTGCTCACCACCAACGTCCAATTGCTCGAATCGCTCTTCTCCAACCGGCCGTCCTCCTGCCGCAAACTGCACAACCTTATGGACTCGGTGATCCTGTTCGATGAGGCACAGAGCCTGCCACAACATCTGGCGGTGCCGACCTTGGCGGCGCTGTCGCATCTGACGGCGGCTTATCGCTCCACCGTAGTCTTCGCGACCGCCACCCAGCCCGCATTCGACACGCTGGACGCGGCGGTGAACAAACATGCTGTCAGCGGCTGGCGGCCGCGAGAGGCTGTGCCGGAGCATCCGACACTGTTCAAAACGCTCGAACGCGTCACAGTGCGTTGGCCGGAAAGAGACAAAAAGCGCAGTTGGGCGGAACTCGCCGCCGAGATACACAACGCACATCAGGTGCTGGTAGTAGTGAACCTGAAGCGCCACGCTCTGGCGCTGCTTGAAACACTGGCCGGAACGGATGGCCTGTTTCATCTATCCACTAACCTGTGCGCCGAACACCGGCGCGCTGTCTTGAATCGCGTACGTAAACGTCTCCACTTCGGGAAACCCTGCCGCCTCATTTCCACCCAATGCGTCGAGGCCGGCGTGGACGTGGATTTTCCCGTTGTCTTCCGCGCCATGGCGCCACTGGAAGCCATCGCTCAAGCCGCCGGCCGCTGCAACCGGGAGGGCAAACTCAATGAACAAGGTCGGCTCGGTGAGGTCGTGGTGTTTGAGCCGGACGAGGAAAGCGGTTGGCGAAAACGGTTTCCCACGCACAGCTACTTTCAGGCAGCCCAAGTCACGCAAACCCTGCTCAGCCTGCATGGCAACTTGAATATCAACGATCCCGAGACCTTCCGCGCGTATTACCATCGGCTCTACGACCTGAATGATCCCGCCAGCCAGAATGCCAATCTTGCTGAAACGATTCAGGCTCTCGATTTCCCGGAGATCGCCAAGGCTTACCGCATCATCGAGCAGAATGCGATTCAGGTGCTCGTGCCATGGGCAGATCGTTGGGAGGATTTCCAGTTATTGCGTGCCGTTGCGGATAAAGAGGGCATCACCACAGATTGGATGCACCGCGCCCAAGGACTTGCGGTAAGTATCTACCGCACTAACAACAGCCTGCCAACGTGGGCAATTCCGGCGAAGTTGCGGCGCGGCGGTTTTTCGGATGAGTGGTTCATCCTCGAAGGGGATTTCTACGACGACACCCTTGGGTTGAATCCGCCCAAGGGCGAACTGGTTTTCATCGCATAATCCTTTCTCACCTTCTCCCACTGGGAGAGCAACCGTGTTCCAAGTCAAGCGATTTTGGGGTTCCACGGGGTATTGTTTTTTAACATAGAATTCATGATGGTTAACAATTTTCTCATGCAAGCAACGATCACGACTTTAGGCGGTTTGCCAGCCTTTTTCAG
>JACPZD010000027.1 GCA_016195665.1 Gammaproteobacteria bacterium
CACCTGTTTCTAACGCCTCACGCCTAACTCCTCACGCCTCACCTGTTTCTAACGCCTCACGCCTAACTCCTCACGCCTCACCTGTTTCTAACGCCTCACTAGCGTTTTTCCCATAGGCCTGCTGCGCCCGCCGTCCAATACTAATCCCGGCCAACTCAGCTTGGCAAGTCTGCTGGGCCTGCTCCAGCATCGTCATGATGCGTTGATTGATGGAGAAGGTCTGGGTCAGCACGGGGATCAGCGCTGCATCGTCCAGCGCGTAAAACGCATCGGCAAACAACTCCGCCAGCACGCCGGCCCGCTGGTCTTCCAGTTCCGCCAATCTATCCCACTGTTCCGCCTCGGCTACTGTAAGCATGGCCAGGTTCAACGCGGTCAGCGCGGTCAAACGCTGCGCCTGGCCAGTGTAACTCTGAACCGGCGCTATCGCATAGGTGTTCTTCACGAAGCTGCCTGAACGTGTAATTCGGCGGTCTTCGCTGAGCCGGCGCTATCGGCGATGGCGTCCCACGCGCCTTTAATCTCTTGCAGCAAGCCTGCAACCTCGTCCAGCGGGTGCGCATCATTTTCGTAGTTGGCCCGCAGCAACTGCCGCTCCAGATAATCGTACAGACTGTCCAGGTGTTCCGCGATGTCGCCCGCCGACTTGTCCAGACTCATACGCAGGCCGCCGACAATGGCCATCGCCGCGCTGATCTGACCGGCCTTCTGCGCCAACTCGCCGCGCAGCATGTGGCCCTTGGCGCTGGCGATCTTGTCGAGCGCGCCCTGAAACAGCATTTGGATCAGCCGGTGCGGGCTCGCATAGGCCACACTGCTGCGTGCTTTCACCTCGCTATATTGATTCAAGGCGCTATTCGGTCTGCTATAACTCATGCTCTCATCCTTTTTATTCAAGTGTTTGTCATGCTCAGTTAGGCGCGCACTTAACGCGTGGACGTGCTCGCCAACTGTCGTGTTAGAAAATCGCTGGTGCTTTTCAGCTTGGCCACCAAACTATCCATGGCCGCGAATTGCGCCCGCAGTCTCTGCTCCACACCCACCAGCCGCTGATTGATGGCGTCGCGCTGCTTACCGATACCCGTGATGCTTTTATTGATCCCTTCCGTGCGGCTGGTGATGGGACCCGAGGTCGCCAGTAGGTTATCGGCCAATTTATCCAATTGATAAGCATAACCTTGAGAATAATTTACCGTACCGCGGGAAACGCCGACGGCGCCTCCGATAATCTGTAATCTGAGGCCTTCGACCGCATTGCCTGCGGCCCCGGTCAGAAATTGGCCTGAGCCGGTAGCAGCCGCACCGTTGATAGTGCCGGCCACGTCCTGACCGGCGGTGCCGGCCCCTACAGAGAATCCGAGCGTGGACGCGGTTCCAGTACCCACGGCGGTAAACTCTACAGTGGAGGCTAAACCGTAGCGGCCGGAAACGATCTTCAAGGTATCGGTGGGACTGTCAAAGTTCACTGCTACCGATACGCCCGCATTCTTCAGGGCTCCGTCGCCATTGATTCTGGATTTGATCTCCGCCAGCAGCAAGGCGGCGGTCGTATACGTGCCTTGCGCCAAGGTGACGGTCCCCGACTGTACGCCGTCCACCTTGAGGGCCAGGGTGTTGTTGGTGGCGTCTATCACGAATGGGGTGGTAAAGGTTCCCGAACCGGGAGCGCCATCCGCCAGCGCGGCCGTCGCCGCACCCGCCTTAAAGCCCTGGGTAGCCAAGGCGCTTACCGAGACAGCATAGCTCCCGGGCTTGGTCTTATCGGTTGCGCCGGCATAGCTCACCAACGCGTCGGTGGGCTTGCCGAGCGCGGCAAACAGCCCGGCGATGTCGTTAAAGTTGTTGTCTATCGCCGTTTGTAATTTGGCCGAATCCAGCTTCAGGCTCCCGTCCGTTTGCACGCTTACCCCGATCTGTGAAAGCACGGTGAGACTACCGCCGGAGAATTGCAGCGCATTGGTCAAAATAGAGCGGACCTGCCTTTGTATGGAAAGCGCCGACGGATCGCCTTGCAGGAGCGCGGCCTGCTTGGTGGCGGCATTGTAGGAGGTCAAATCCTTCAGCGTCTTGCTGATGTCGTTGTACGCCTTTACAAAGGCCTCGACGTTGGACTTCACGGAGGCCGTGTCCTTTACGACCGCAAGATTCACCGTAGTCGTGGGCGCCTCCTTCAGCAGATTGAGCGTCACCCCCTGGATGACATCGGTAATGGTATTGTTCGACTTGCTGATACCGATGATGCCATTGACATCAAGCAGGGCGTTTTGCGCGGCCACCGTTTGCACCAGGTTTTTACCGCTCCCGACGACGGCGTTCGGGTCATAGGCCAGTTGCGACAGGCCGCTGGTGTCGGTATGGGTCGTGTCGTCATCGGTCACAGTGACCTTGAGGCTGTTGTTGACACCGGTATCTTTGGAAGTAAACACCAGCTTATTGGGAGTTCCCGCACTGCCGTCGTTAACAATGATCGCGGTCACGCCTATATTCGCGGCGTTGACGGCGTCCCGGATACCGCTCAAGGTGTTTTGCGATGGACTGATCGTCACAGTCTGTGCGGTTTTGTCCGGATTCAGCGCAAAAGGGTTGCTCCCCAGGGTACCGTATTGGAAGGTCAAGGTGCCGGAACCGACTGCACTCGTGAGGTCGGCAAAACCCCCCGAACGCAGGCTGTGCGTCTGCGCCAACTGGGTAACCTTCACGGCATAATTACCCGGTACGGCGGAGCCGCCCGCCGTGGCGGTGTATACGGTAGTATCGGCGGGGGTCGCCTTGAGGGTTTGAAACCTGGATATATCGCTCAAACCGAGCACGGCGGTCTGAAAGGAGGACAGCGCACCTTTAATGTTGCCGTAGGCACTGATCTTGGCCTGAAAGACCGCCTCTTTCTTGTCCAGTGCGGTCAGGGGTAACCGCTCCACCGCCAACAACTGACTGACGATGCTGTTGACATCGAGACCGGAGCCGATACCGGGTGCTGTGATGGCCATAGTTGTATACCTTAAAGAATATAGGCAGTGTCCGTAGTATGCAGGCCGGATTAGCCCGCTCTTACCGCCTATAGCCTAAATAGGCAATTTCCGCGCCAGTTAGTTAGGCCTGGGCCCGCAAGATGATACCTTGACTCTTCTCCAGGCTGCGCGCCAGGGCCAACACCTCTTCAGACGGAATCTGACGGATCACCTCTTGAGTCTCGGAATCAACCACCCTAATGATGGTCCGATCCGTTTCCTCATCGATGGTAAAGTGCAAATCGCGGCGCAAGGTCTGGATATAGCTATTGATGGCGCTTACGGCCTTGCCGATTTCTGTAGTGCGTACTGCCTCAGGCGCCGGCGCATTTTGCCCCTCGACAGACAAACTTTGCCGCGGCTCCACTCTCGCCGGCGCGTTTGCCGGTTTGGGCGCAGACCCCTGCGTCAGAGACGCAGTAGTTAAATTAGTGGGCATAGTAGTTACCTCTGTGTGGCTGTGGCATAAAAGACGTCCGGGACGATGTCATCCCGGACGCTTTCTTCATGCTTATACTGATTACCTCTCGTCCTTTACCGTAGCAGTGACAACACCTGTTGCGGCAGGGCGTTGGCCTGCGCCAGAATCGCCACACCGGCCTGTTGCAGCACCTGGTTACGGGTGAGCGAGGCGGTTTCCGCTGCGAAGTCGGCATCCTGAATACGGCTGCGCGATGCACTCAGGTTTTCCGAGGTCGTCTGCAGGTTGGCGACCGCCGAGCTGAAGCGGTTCTGAACCGCGCCGAGGTCGCCACGCGAGACGTTGACCTGGCCCAGCGCCGCATCGACTATCCCCAAGGCGAGCTGGGCATTCGCGGCGCTGGTGAGGCTCACGCTGGCCAGGGATGAAAATGCGCTGGACTGGGTCGCCGAGGTGAAGACATCCGTGTTGGCGTTGGTCAGGGTGATGGACCCTTTGCTGCTGCTAAGCGACACCACGCCACTCTTGATGGAGGAGTCGGTCGCGGCACCGCCGGTCAACGTTACACCGGAGAAGACAGCGGTCTTGGTGGCACCTGAATTGTTAAAGTCCAGGATGCTGATATCGCGCCCGTCGGTGGTCGACAGGGTCAGACTGGCTTTTGACGAGGTGCTAGTGAAGCTTGCAGTCACCCCAGTGGCGCCCTGCGCACCGTTGATGGCGCCCGCCAGTGCAGTGAGATCGGTGGGATCAGCCACTGCCACTGAGATTGCGCTGCCGTTGAGCGTGAAGCTGACGGTGCCGGCACTCGCGATACCGCTCAATGTAGCACCGTTCGAGGCAGTAGCGGTGACACCGACGCCGCTCGCAGCGCCGTTGATGGCAGCGGCGACAGCCGCGGCATCGGAGTTGGCGGCGTAGCTAATGGCGGCCGTGGTGCCGCCGCCTGTCGTAGTAATCGTCAGGTTGGTTTCGGCGCCGACGGTATTGCCACCGGTAAGGTCTGCCGCAGCCGCCTTGGTGGCACCTACGCCACCCGCGCCAATGACGGTTCCCTGCCCCTGCAGGATATTGCTGCCCAGTGCGGTCGAGCGCGAATCGGAAATCGAGTTGACGGAAATCGTCTGGTTGGCGTTGGCGCCGACCTGGAAGCTCTGAGCGGTAAAGGAACCGTCCAGCAGGTTAAGGCCGTTGAAGGAGGTCTGGCTGGAAACGCGGGTGATTTCCGCAATCAACTGGGCCGATTCTGCATCCAGCGAAGCACGGTCGCTGGCGCTGTTGGTGGCGTTGGCCGACTGCACCGCCAGTTCGCGAATACGCTGCAGGTTGTTGCCGATTTCGCCCAGTGCGCCTTCAGCGGTCTGCGCCAGTGAGATGCCGTCGTTGGCGTTACGGGCGGCCTGGTTGAGGCCGCGAATCTGCGCGGTAAACCGGCTGCTGATGGCGAGACCCGCCGCATCGTCACGTGCGCTGTTAATGCGCAGGCCCGAGGACAAGCGTTGCAGAGAGGTAGCCAACTGAGTTTGTGAGGTATTGAGGTTGCGCTGAGCATTCAGCGACGCAATATTGGTATTAATAATTTGAGCCATTTGAGTTTCTCCTGTTTGGGCTTAGCGCAGTGTCTGGGGTTGAGCTATAAGCTGGTTGACCCGTCTGCTAACTAAGTTAAGTTAATAAAAGCGTCTTTAATGTTCGGCTAGGCCGACCTTTTTCACGTTAGTTAATAACGTTTCCGAGAAGGTTATCGGGTAGGGGGAGGGAAACTTTAGCCCGTGACTGCCACTTTTTTGGCATTCGGCTTGGCACGGCTTATGCTACGTCTATAGAGAGACTGTGTTAGAGGTTATTTTTATGTATACGGAACAAAAAGATACATTGATCGTGGAAAGCGTGAGGGAAGACGGCCGGGTATTCCGCCCCAGCGATTGGGTGGAACGCATCTCCAGTCAACTGGCCACCTACGGCCGCGACCACCGGCTGCACTACTCCGATCACGTACACCCGTGCCTGATCCAGGGCGCGAATTGCCTGGTGGTGAAGAAGTCGCTACAGGACGAAAACCCAAAAGCCTACCAGTTCATCCTCAAGTTCGCCGCCGACAATCAACTGCGCGTCCAGGACGACCGCCGCAGCCAGTCCGCCCTGGTACCCACCGAACGGCGCGGCACCCTCTCGTAGGTCAGGCTGCGAAGCTGCCTGACAAGCCGTCAGGCAGGCTAACGCCAACCTGACCTACAAACCCATGCATGAGCACTTCCCGTAGGTCAGGTTGCCGAAGGCTACCTGACTAACCCATCCACAACCAAAAACCGTCAGGTAATGCTACGCACAACCTGACCTACAAATTCAAAAACTACCGTAGGTCAGGCTGCGAAGCTGCCTGACAAGCCGTCAGGTAGGCTAACGCCAACCTGACCTACAAACCCCTTCATTCGCCAAACCGTCAGGGTACGTAGTTTCGTAGCTCCGTCCGTAGCTTCGCAACGTGACCTACCAGGACCCTCACTCAAAATCCATCCGCTTAATTTCTGCGGGTTCGGCCTCTCCCCAATTCTCGGCATAATACTCCTTGGCGACATACGCCCGGAATGACGACCAAGGGTAATCTAAAGGTAACCCCGCGCAACCGTGTTTTACCGGGTTGTAATGGACATAATCCATGTGCCGTTTCAAATCATCCTCATCACGAATGACGTGGTCCCAAAAGCGCCTTTGCCAGGCGACAAAATTACCCTCGATGCCATGTTCTGCCTTGTAAAGATGAGTAAATCCGAGCTTGAGCGATTGCATAACTGCTGAGAAGTTCCCATCGCCGCCGGGCTTTATCATCCAGTGGAAATGATTATCCATAATCACGTACGCCTCCATTTTATAAGGATTATCCGCTTTGATCTCGCGCATCACCGACAAAAGTAATTCTTTATCAGTATCTTGTTTGAGCAGTGGCTGACGCTGATAACACACGGACGTGATGAACACTATCGAACCAGGGCGGTAATAGCGTCTGATATTTGTCATTAATGAAGTTCCCCCAGAACGTCAGGTAGGCTAACGCCAACCTGACCTACGCGCCTAAGATGGGAATTTCCCGTAGGTCAGGTTGCCGCAGGCTACCTGACGTTTCATCCGACACCAAAAACCGTCAGGGTGTGCTACGCACAACCTGACCTACAAATCTTCTTACCAGATCGTTTTGACCAAACCGGCGCCGGTTAAATTATTGTCACACGTCACCAGCGCAGCGTTTAGGTGTATCGCAGTTGCGACAATAATCCGGTCCGCCGGATCGTTATTAAGGGAAGATGAGAACGATACAGCCAGATCTGCGATTTCAGGGGCAATCTCTTTTACTTGAATGGCTCTGGCGGCCAACACCGTCTTGATAAAACTGAGATAGTCGGTTCCCGGGTCCAGGCGTTTTTTAGAGATCAGCATGGCGATCTCCCATAGGGAAATATCGCTGCAAACGAGTTGCTTCTGTTGTTCGCCTTGAGCAATGGCCCGGCGCGCTGCCGGGCTCAGCCTTTTCGGTTCCAGCGCATCGTAAATGATTGCGCAGGTATCAAAGACTATCATCCAGTACCTGCCACGGGGCATTGATAGGCGAGGTCACGTCACCCACCCTGCACTTCTTGCGCAGCGCTCTTAATTGCTGTAACGCTACCGCTTTAGTCTCTATCGGGGGAACGATGCGTGCGATAACTCGCCCGTGCGAGGTAACCAATAATTCTTCACCCGCGCTCACCTTGGATAAAAAGTCGGGTAGATGCGCCCTAAGCTCGGTTACGTTAATTTTGCTCATGTTACACCTGCTCGCTATATGTACATTGATAATGTACATATAGCGAAACGGCTTGTCAAGCTGGCCCTACACCTCCGCCAAATCCCCCTTCTTTTCCAGCCAGGTCTTGCGGTCGGCGGCGCGTTTTTTGGCGAGCAGCATGTCCAGGAGATTTCGGGTCTCGTCGCCGGTCTCGATGGTGAGCTGAATAAGCCGCCGGGTATCGGGGGCGATGGTGGTCTCGCGCAACTGCTGCGGATTCATCTCGCCCAGCCCCTTGAAGCGCTGCACGCTGATCTTGCCCTTGATGTTTTCAGCGGCGATGCGATCCAGCACGCCGCGTTTCTCGGATTCGTCCAGGGCGTAGAAAATTTCTTTACCGACATCAATGCGGTAGAGCGGCGGCATCGCCACGTGGACATGGCCGTTCGCCACCAGCGGCGCGAAGTGGCGCATGAACAGGGCGCACAACAGGGTGGCGATGTGCGCGCCGTCGGAGTCGGCATCGGCGAGGATGCAGATCTTGCCGTAGCGCAGCCCATCAATATCGCCGGAACCGGGGTCCACGCCAATCGCCACGGCGATGTCATGCACCTCCTGCGAGGCCAGCACCTCGGCCGATTCCACCTCCCAGGTGTTCAGGATCTTGCCCCGCAGCGGCATGATGGCCTGGAATACGCGATCACGCGCCTGCTTGGCCGAGCCGCCCGCCGAGTCGCCCTCCACCAGGAACAGCTCGGTGCGCGCCGGATCTTGCAGGGTGCAGTCGGCCAGCTTGCCGGGCAGCGCCGGACCGCTGGTGACCTTCTTGCGCGCCACACTCTTCGCGGCGCGCAAACGGCCTTGAGCATTGTTGATGGCGAGCATGGCCAGACGCTCACCGGCCTCGATGTGCTGGTTGAGCCACAGGCTGAAGGCGTCCTTGGTGACGCCGGCCACAAACACCGCGCACTCGCGCGAGGACAGGCGCTCCTTGGTCTGGCCGGAGAATTGCGGTTCCAGCAGCTTGACCGAGAGGATGTAGCAGCACTTGTCCCAGACATCCTCGGAGATGAGTTTGACGCCGCGCGGCAACAGGTTGCGAAACTCGCAGAATTCGCGCACCGCTTCGGTCAGCCCGCTGCGCAGGCCGTTGACATGGGTGCCGCCGAGTGGGGTGGGAATCAGATTGACATAACTTTCGGCAATCACCTCGCCGCCCTCGGGTAGCCACGCCACCGCCCAGTCGGCCGCCTCGCTATTGCCTTGGAGGCTGCCGACGAACGGCTCTTCGGGGATGGTCTCGGCGCCTTGCAGCGCTTCATTCAGATAGGCCTTCAACCCGTCTTGATAACACCATTCCTCTTGTTCGCCGTTCGCCTCATCGGTAAAGCTGACACGCAAGCCGGGGCACAACACCGCCTTGGCGCGCAATACATGCTTGAGCCGCGACACCGAAAATTTCGGCGAATCAAAAAATTCCGGATCGGGCCAAAAACGTACCGTGGTACCGGTGTTGTGTTTTCCTACCACACCCACTTCCTTCAACTTCGAGGTCTTTTCCCCCGAGGCGAAGGACATGTGATATTCCTTCCCCCCGCGCCGCACCCACACTTCCAGTTTTTTGGAGAGCGCGTTCACCACCGACACACCCACCCCATGCAGGCCGCCCGAAAACTGGTAATTCTTCTGGGAGAATTTGCCGCCGGCGTGCAGCCGGGTAAGGATCAGCTCGACGCCGGTGACCTTTTCTTCGGGGTGGATGTCCACCGGCATGCCGCGGCCATCGTCGCGCACCTCCAGCGAGCCGTCCTGGTGCAGCGTGACCTCGATGTGTTTGGCATGGCCCGCGATGGCCTCGTCCACGCTGTTGTCCACCACCTCCTGGGCGAGGTGATTGGGGCGCGTGGTGTCGGTATACATCCCAGGCCGGCGCCGCACCGGGTCCAAGCCGGTCAGTACCTCTATGGCAGAGGCGTCGTAGACCGTGGCCATCCTAAAACCCGGGATTGGGCGTGGATGAAAAATCGGGAGGATGTTGCAAACGCTTGAGGATCTGAACCGGTTGCAGCGGGATACGCAGGCTGTCGCATAGATAATAGTTCAACAGATCTCTGCGAAAACGGGCGGGACCCTGGCTCTCGATCTTGCGCCACTCGGATCGCTCCAGCGCCGCCAACGTCAGCTCCGGCGTCCCGTAGCCATAGGTCTTGTATTGATTGGTGGCGCAGCGTAGCCCCTCGCGCAACACATTGGTAGTACCGGTGCGGCTGGTCAGTACTACCGTATAGTGCACCACGCTATCGCCGGCCAACAGCAGGGATTTTGAATCTATGCGATATTCGAAAGCGGAACCCGGCCCATCGACCTTGAACTCCAGCAGATCAGCGTCTTGAGGGTAAGACGGTAGCGCCTGCTGACTCTCCTTCCAGGGCGCGGGCTCATCAAACTCAATCTCGGGGGCCGCAAACAACGGCCTGGTCAGACTGAGTGCGCCGAATACTATTAGACAGAGTGTTTGCTTCACCATGCTCGCCGGCTAATCGAGGTCTAGAGCCAGGGAATCGCGCACCCCGTCAGGAATAGGGTCCACCTGATGGCAATACGCCTCATGCTCTATGCCCACTCCAATAGCCGCTCCCGCCTTGACCGCCGCGGCCATCTCGGGGCTGAGCTGAAACCGCAAAAAATGCACGGAGGAGGTCTTCTCTTCATTCGAGCGCGCGAGATCTTCATCGGCGATCGCCCACACGTGGTCAAACCCAGCCACCTTGACCCACACCCGGTCTTCGAGCCTTATCATCTTGGCCAAGGCCGAGCGGCGTTCGCCGATGTCATCATACTCAAGCATGAAGGTCGCCTTCCAATTGCCGCCGTCAGGAATCAGCGGATTGTAGGCATCCAGCTCCTCGGCAATGCCTTCCGGTTCGAAGATGCGCTCGGCGCGCAGCATCTCCTGCACCTGATACTGCATGGTCAGCCGGTCCTCAAAGTACAAACGGGCGTGCGGGCCTATCTGCACCTGACGGTTCTTCTTATGCTCCATGACCTTGGCGCGGAAGTCATTGCGGATGCGGGCGTAGTGTTCCAGCGAGTAGAGTTTGTCGGGAGATAGTTTTTCCATCGTTACCCTTAGGTTGTCGGATTGTCAGGAGACCGGCCGAATGAATTCGGCCCTACTTATGCTTCTCTAAATCCACTAACGGTTTATCCGTAAACAAATAATCCCGTAACTGTTTATCAAACTTCGGATCGTGGCGCCGGATCCACTCCAGCACCATCGCCGCATGCTCCTTTTCTTCGTCACGGTTGTGCGCGAGGACGGCGCCCAATTCTTTATCCTTACAGACATCCACCCGCTGGTTGTACCAGTCCACGGCCTCCAGCTCTTCCATCAACGAGACAATGGCGCGATGCATGTCGCGCGTCGAGTCGCTGAGCTCAGTTATTGCTTCGTGATAGCCTTCGTTGGACATTTTTTCTCCTTCAGATCCCGTAGGCAATGCGCAGCAGCGTCAACGGATGCGTCGGCGGCTTGCCGCTGTGCATCCCTTCTTCCAGATGATGGCCCGCTATTGGGCAGTCGCTGGTGTAAAAATCCGGTGCGGCCTTGGCGATGCGGTCCATGACGGGGCTGCCGATCTTCATCGCAATTTCGTGATATTCGCGTTTCACCGCATAGGCGCCGTTGTGCCCTGAGCAGCGCTCGATCGGTTCGACTTGGGTATCGGGCACCAGTTCCAGCGCCTCGCGGGTTTTCAGACCGATGTTCTGCACCCGCAGATGGCAGGCGACATGGTAGCTCACCTTGCCGAGCGGGCGCTTGAAGTTCTTATTGAGCATCCCGTCCTTGTGGCGCAGCATCAGGTATTCAAACGGATCGAAGACCGCATCGCGCACCTTGGCGACTTCCGGGTCGTCGGGAAACATCAGGGGCAACTCCTGCTTGAACATCAACACGCAGGACGGGACGGGCGCGACGATGTCCCAGCCTTCGTCCACCAGCTTGGCCAGCACCGGGATGTTGGCCTCCTTGGCGCGCGCGACCGCTTCGAGATCACCGAGTTCAAGCTTGGGCATGCCGCAGCATTGCTCCTTTTCGGCGAGCCGCACCGGGATGCCATTGTGCTCAAAAATCGCAATGAGGTCCTGACCCAGTTGCGGCTCGTTGTAATTGCCGTAACAGGTGGCGAACAACGCCGCCTTTCCGCGGGTAGCGGATGAGGGCCGTGCGCTGACAGGCTTCGAAGCCGTGCGCGGCGCCTCACGTTTACGCAGCGTATCGCTGTGGTATTCGGGAATAAAGGCGTCGGGATGCACGCCTAATGTCTTGTCTAAAATTTTGCGCGCAGCCTTGTTTTTGTTCGCGGCGTTCACCGCTTGCACTACTACCGGTATGCCGGCGAGTTTACCGACGGCGTCGGTGCTGGTGAGGATCTTGTCGCGCGTCCTGACCTCGCCCTTCTTAAACTTGACCGACTTGCCGCGCAACATGAGATGCGGAAAGTCCACGTTCCAGGGGTGCGGCGGCACATAGGGACATTTGGTCATGTAGCACATATCGCAGAGATAGCAGTTATCCACCACCTCCCAATACACCTTCTTGTCCACCCCGTCCAATTCCAGTGTGGGAGACTCGTCAATGGCGTCAAACAGGACGGGAAAGGAATTACACAGATTAAAACAGCGCCGGCAACCGTGGCAGATGTCGAACACCCGCTCCAACTCCTGGAGCAGCGACGCCTCGTTGTAGAACTCCGGATTTTTCCAATCCAGCGGGTGCCGGATGGGCGCCTCCAGACTGCCTTCGCGTTGATCTTCCATATAACCTCAGAGAAAAGATACAAGAGAAAAGATACAAGTTACAAACTATTACCCTAGTCTTGTCCCTGACATCTTTCTTTTGTAACTACCTTTAAACAAATACGGGGCCGTACAAAACGGCCCCGTTTTTACTTGTGACTTGCAACTTGTATCTGCCTTTAACTTACTTGCCTAACGTATCCAGCGCCTTCTGGAAACGGTTGGCGTGGGAGCGCTCGGCCTTGGCCAGCGTCTCGAACCAGTCGGCGATTTCGTTAAAGCCTTCCTGGCGCGCGGCCTTGGCCATGCCGGGGTACATGTCGGTGTACTCGTGGGTCTCACCGGCGATCGCGGCCTTCAGATTGTCCGCCGTGGCGCCGATAGGTAGATCAGTGGCCGGATCGCCGCAGGCCTCCATGTACTCCAGGTGACCGTGCGCGTGGCCCGTCTCGCCTTCGGCCGTCGAGCGGAATACCGCCGAGACATCGTTGTAGCCTTCCACATCGGCCTTGGCGGCGAAATACAGATAACGGCGGTTGGCCTGGGACTCGCCAGCAAAGGCGTATTTCAGATTTTCGTGGGTTTTGCTTCCTTTAAGTTCCATAGGTAAATTCCTCATCTTTAATGGTTAAATCATGACTTTAATATTAAGATCCAAAATTTAGACTTTGTCTAAATCTGTTTACTATCTTACAAGCCCCCGCCAGGAAGTGTCAAGCATCTCGGGTTATACGCCTAATAGATGCATGCAAGGAGATGAACTTGGTATTATTGACACCCACTCTTTTAGCCTACTTATCCACGATCAGTCCTGCAAGCGAATGTTAAACGAAAACAAAACGGACAGCGCAGGCTCCGATGAACATTATCTGGACCACCTTGCCACCATCAATAAAGATCGTGATGTGGTGGCCATCCAAGACATCTACAATACCAGCGGGGCGCTGCTGGTGCGGCAGGGGGCACGGATTGATTATGCCACCGCCAGGCGCCTTACTCAGCATAAATCGTCCAAACCCGTAGAACACCAGCTCCAAATCGAAGGTGGCTTAACCACCGATGGTCTGAACCAGCAGCTGCAGAAATTCCTGGAACAGCATGAGGATCTGGCAACTGTCCAGCGCAGCCTCGGGGCGGACGATGATCTCGCCGTGTTATTTGAGAAACCACTCAGCCCCACCCTACTCCAGAAGCTCACGGTGATGGCCTTGCAACGGCCCACGCTCCTGGAACAGGCGTTGTTCGGGGGCTGGCTGGCGGTGCTCCTGGCGAGAGAGCTCGGTCTGCACCCGGCGGAGATCAGAAAGGCGGGCATCGCCGCCCTCACCCGTGACACAGGCTTCCTCCACCTCCCGCCCGTACTCATCGAGCAAGGACGCGAGTTTAGTCCCCAGGAGTGGCGCGCCATGCAGAGCCACACGGTGGTAGGACAAATTATTCTGGATGACACGGCTGGGATGGATCCCGAAATCGGCCGAGCGGTGCTGGAGCACCATGAGGCCCTGGACGGCTCCGGCTATCCGACCGGCAAGGAAGGGCCGGCGCTCGGTCTGCTCGGGCGGGTCGTTAACCTGGTCGACACGCTGTGCGCCATCCGCCTCAAAAATTTCAAAGACACCGGACGTAATCTACGTGACACCCAGCCTTTTTTGTTAATGAACAGCCATGCCTATGAGCGTAACGTCCATGACGCGATCTGTTCAATCTTGCGTAAATCGGGCCTGGAGCGCACCTCTATAAATCCACTCGGTAACCAGGCCAACCTGCTTGCTCAACTCATCGCGCAGGGCAACACCATGCGTCGCGCCCTTCCCGTTGCGAAAGAATTGAATGACCTACACGCGTGGACGGGGTCCACCGCGAGAAAGCTCGGCAAGGTCGCCCTCCAGACCTACACCCTGATAACCTCGTCGGGGCTCGTGAATGATGAGATCATCAACTGGTTAGATAGCTTGCCGCTGGAACCACAGGCCGATGAAATAGTCTTCCTTAGCGAGATCGAACTGCTGCAGAAGGAGTTACGCTGGCACCTTACTCACCTGCAGCGCGCCCTGGCGGCGTATCTTAACGAAGCCAGCCCGCACGATCCGTCTTATGGTAGGCTCAAGGAGCTGGCCGTGGGGCTAGAAAACAGTGAGGCGTGAGGGGCTTGAAACGTGTAAGGGGTGAGGGGTGAGGAGTCGTACACCCCTACGCTTTTTTTACGCCTCACGCCTAACTCCTCACGCCTCACCTTTTTCTAATGAGGTTTCACCTCTACCAGCAAGGCCCCGGTGATAATTACGAAGGCGCGCACCCAGAGGATCGCCTTGCCCTGGCCGCGGTGGTCTTCGCGGGCCGTTTCATCGCCGCGCAATAACCGCCGCCCCGCCTGAATCTGCATGACGTAGAGCATATAGAGCGAGAGCAGCAGCAAAAAATGCGTCCACAGCAGGAAAGACGTAAGCTCTCCCTCGACGATCAGCCGGCGGTGCCAGTCCTTGCTCATATAAAGGTAGACCGGCATGGCGATATCGAACAGCATGATCGCTACCATGACCGGTATGTGCACGGTGCGCCGTTTGGCCCAGACAAACGCCGCCAGCATCACCAGGTAGGTAAGGAAGGCGGCCAGCACGGTAGCGGCAATCATGCCGCCATGCTACAGGGGCTAGGGGCTAGGGGCTAGGGGGTTTGAAACTTGTGAGGGGTGAGGGGTGAGGGGTGAGGAGTGAGGAGTGAGGTGTCGTACACCCGCCTTACGCCTTACGCCTAACTCCTCACGCCTCACTTGTTTGCAACGCCTCACCCTACAGCCTTGTCGAATTCAGCACAACTCTGTTAAAGTGGATGGGCTTGCATTCGATCGGAAACTCACACTATGGTCAGTATCCCAGCCTCGGCAACCAACCCCCAAGCCAGGACCTCCACCACGCTCATTTTAATAGGCGTCGCCGTGCTGGCCTGTCTGCTCACGCTCTATCAATGGATAGAGTTGGTGCAAATACGCAGCGGCGGCGCGGCGCCGCTCTGCTCGTTCAGCGCCAGCCTCGATTGCACGGGCGTATGGAACTCCAAACTCTCCGGATTCATCCATGAGTCCACCGGCATCCCTATCGCGGGCTGGGGACTCGCCTGGAGTCTGGTCGTGCTGGCCTTGTCTGTCTGGACGTGGCTGCAATCAAGGCGCGGGCAGCCCACCAATGATGCGGTATGGGCGCTGCGGCTGGTGGTCGGCGCCGGTACGCTGATCTCGCTCTTGTTGCTGGCCTACAGCGCCTACCTCAAGGTCTTCTGCCCGACCTGCCTGCTGTTTTATCTCCTGGTGTGGGTGACGGCCTATCTGGTCTTTGTACCGATCAAGGCGCGCGGGGCTGACTGGTTCCAGTCAGCGTTGCTGAGCGGCGGACTGCTGGTGGCCGCGCTCGCCATCCTGATCTACCCGGGGCTGCACACCCCCCGTGAAAATCTCATTACCGCCAGGCTCTCCGACGTAGCCAATGTGAAGCAGTCCAAGACCCCTGCCAGCCCGCTGGAGGAGTTTCTCAATTCGCTGCCGGTCGCCGTGCAACAGGCTGCCAGTAATTCGCTGGAGGTCTACCGCACGTCGCCATTTATTTCCACCCCGCCCGACCCCAAGCGGATCACCTTCGGTACGCTCAACGCGCCCGTGCACATGATCGAGTGGACCGACATCCGCTGCCCGCACTGCAAGAACCTTGAAGAGGCGCTGACCGAGCTACGCAACATCACCCCGCCCGGCTCCTGGAGCCAGGAAACCCGGCACTTCCCGCTCGACAGCGACTGCAATCCGAAAGTCGGCCGCTCAGGTGGCGGGGTCAGTTGCCTGGCCGCCAAGCTGGAGATTTGCCTCATGGGCTCGCCGGAATTCAGCCATGTGCGCGCAACGATGTTTAAGGAACAGGCCAATCTCACCAAGGAACGGATCTGGGAAATCACCACGAAAGACCCGGAACGGCGCAAGGCCCTGGAGAGTTGCGTAGCGTCACCCGAGACCGCCAAAACCTTGAACGAAGATATCGATCTGGCGGAAAAATACCAACTCGAAGGCACCCCCCTGGTGGTCATAAATGGCCGCAAGGGCACCGCGGTGCCGGCTTTCATTCTCGGCGTCATCATGGCCAAAGGGCGCGACGACGATCCGGCCTTCCTGTTACTACCCGCCCCCAGCCGCGCAGTGGCACAATAATTGCCTTTCAAATGCCAGTAAATACCGGTGGCTAGGCCGCCTGTTGGGCTGTGTCTTAGTCTTAAATTGGCTTGAGGATATATATACATTATGAAAAAGAGTCTTAGGTCGCTGCTTTTGCTGATTACCGTGAGTTGGATGGGCGTAAGCCTTGGTGATAACCTGTTAGGCCTTCCGCCGGTGCCGATCTCTGCAGACAATCCGTCTACGCCCGAAAAGATCGCCCTCGGCAAGGCCTTGTTCGAAGACAAACGTTTGAGCGGTGACGGCACGGTCAGTTGCTCGAACTGCCACAATCCGGGCAAGGGCTTCACCGATGGGATGAGCGTGTCCGAGGGCATCAATCGCAGCAAGGGTACCCGCAACGCACCCACCCTGATTAACGCCGCCTATTTCACCTCTATGTTTTGGGATGGCCGCCGCCCCACTTTGGAGGCGCAGGCCCAGGACCCGTTCGTCAATTCGATTGAGCATGGCCTGAAAGATCACAACGCCCTGCTCGACATCGTCCGCAAGGATGCCGCCTACCCCGGCCAGTTTAAGGCCGTGTTCGGGGCGGAGCCCGGCAAAATCACCATCAATCATGTCACCATGGCCATCGCCAGCTATGAGCGCACCCTGGTGAGCGGTGACTCACCCTTTGACCGCTATATGTATGCCGGAGACAAAACCGCCCTCTCGCCTGAGGCGGTGCGCGGATTGGAGATCTATAAAGGCAAGGGCCGTTGTTCTACCTGTCATGTTATTGGCGATAAATACTCGTTGTTTACCAACAACAAATTCCACAACCTGGGCGTGAACTTCAGTAAAGTGGAGCCGCGCATGTTTGAGATCGTCAACGCCTTCCGTGTCGCGGCAGCCAAAGGCCAAAGTCTGGATGAATCGGTGCTCAAGGGTTCGGACTTTTCCCAGTTGGGCCGGGTGCTGGTGACCATCACCCCCACCGATCTCGACAGCAAGGCCATCGGCCAGTTCAAGACGCCCACGCTACGCAACGTCGCCCTGACCGCGCCCTATATGCACGATGGCAGTATTGCGACGCTCGAAGAAGTGGTGGAACTTTATAACAAAGGCAACGAAAAGAATCCGCGCCTCGACCCGTTGTTCAAGCCATTGAACCTGACTCCGCAGGAAAAGACCGATCTGGTGGCGTTTATGAAATCGCTCACCAGCCCTACACTGCCTCAGTAACTCAGCAAGCCATAAAAAAGCCCCGTGGAAAAAACTCCACAGGGCTTTTTGTTTGGCCGAATAAATTCGGCCCTACAACCTACAATATTAAATTAACGTCCGCCGACTGCGGCCTTGGCGCGGGACGCGCCTGCAGTGACGCGCGGATCCAGCTCGCCCTTGGCGTATCTCTTGACCATCGTTTCCATGTTGATGGGTTTGATCTTGGCGGCCTGGCCGGCGCAGCCGAAGGCTTCGTAGCGCAGCTTGCAGATTTCCATCATGGCCTTGGTGGCGGCCTTGAAGAATTTGCGCGGATCGAATTCGGAGGGGTCTTCAGCCATCGCCTTGCGCATCGCCCCGGTGGCGGCCAGGCGCAGGTCAGTGTCAATGTTGACCTTGCGCACGCCGTGTTTGATGCCCTGCTGAATCTCCTCCACCGGCACGCCGTAGGTCTCGCGGATCTCGCCGCCGTATTTGTTGATGATTTCCAGCCAGTCTTGCGGCACGGAAGATGAACCGTGCATCACGAGATGCGTGTCGGGGATGCGGGCGTGGATATCCTTGATGCGCTGGATGGCGAGGATGTCGCCGGTGGGCGGACGGGTGAATTTGTATGCACCGTGGCTGGTGCCGATGGCGATGGCGAGGCTGTCCACCTTGGTGTCGGCGACAAACTGCGCGGCCTCTTCGGGGTCGGTAAGCAGCATGGAGTGATCGAGCGTCTCGTCGGAACCGTGACCGTCTTCCTCACCCATCTTGCCGCTTTCCAGCGAGCCCAGACAACCCAGCTCGCCTTCTACCGACACGCCGCAGGCGTGGGCGATTTCCACCACCTTGCGCGTGACCTCGGCGTTGTATTCGTAGGAGGCCGGGGTCTTCATGTCTTCTTTGAGTGAGCCGTCCATCATCACCGAGGTGAAGCCGCTCTGGATGGAGCGTATGCATACCCCGGGTGAGGCGCCATGGTCCTGGTGCATGACGATGGGGATGTGCGGGTACATCTCCGCCGCCGCCCACATTAAATGACGCAGGAACGGCTCGCCGGCATAGGAACGCGCGCCGGCGGAGGCCTGCATGATGACGGGTGAGTTCACCGCATCGGCGGCCTGCATGATGGAGTGCATCTGCTCCATGTTATTGACGTTGTAGGCGGGCACGCCGTAGCCGTGTTCGGCGGCGTGATCCAATAATTGACGCATGGAAATTAAGGGCATGGTGTGTCTCCTTGACTAAAATCAGGTGTTCATTTTACAGATTATACTCAACAAAATACGGGGCTATAAGTCAATTTTATCCATTATCGGCTCCGCCATTCTCCCGACACAGACGATTTTCATGGCGTTGGTGCCGCCGTGGACACCCATTAGGTCGCCCTTGGTGATGATGGCGAGGTCACCGTCGTGGAGCGCGGCGCGGCGCAGCAACTCGTCTATGGCTTCCTTGTTGACCTGGGCGTGATTGGTGCTGTTGACGTCAAAGCTGACCGGATAAACGCCTCGATACAGAGTCACCTTTCTACCCGTCTCGGGGTGCTTCGTCAAGGCAAAGATCGGGATGCCGGAGCTGATGCGCGACATCCACAGCGGGGTGGAGCCGGACTCGGTCAACGCCACGATGGCCTTCACACCCAGATGGTTGGCGGTGTACATGGTCGCCATGGCGATGGCTTCGTCTATGCGTTCGAAATGGGTGTGGATGCGGTGGTCCGAGACCTGGGCGATCGGCTGCTTTTCCGCCTCGCGGCAGATGCGGTCCATCGCCGCCACGGCCTTGGCGGGATATTTCCCGGAAGCCGTCTCGGCGGACAGCATGACGGCGTCGGTGCCGTCCAGCACCGCATTGGCGACGTCGAACACCTCGGCGCGGGTCGGTATCTGATTCTCAATCATGGATTCCATCATCTGCGTCGCGGTGATGGCGACCCGGTTCATGGTGCGTGCCAGCTTGATGATGTGCTTCTGCACCGGCGGCAGGGCCGCGTCACCGATCTCCACGCCGAGATCGCCGCGCGCGATCATCACCACGTCGCAGGCCTCGATGATCTCTTCCAGGGCGTCAATCGCCTCGGCGCGTTCGATCTTGGCGACGATGCCGCCGTGTCCGCCCGCGGCGCGCAGCAGCGCGCGCGCCTCGTGGATGTCGGTGGCGCTGCGCGGGAACGAGACGGCCAGATAATCGGCCTGCAAGGCCGCGGCGAGTTTGATATCGGCACGATCCTTGTCGGTGAGGGCCTTAGCCGACAGGCCGCCGCCTTGGCGGTTGATGCCTTTATTGTTGGAGAGTTCGCCGCCCACCACCACACGGGTCACTATCTCGGCGGGCCCGACCTCGTCCACCCACAGCACGATGCGGCCGTCGTCCAGCAACAGCGTATCGGCCCGTTTGACATCATTGGGGAGATCTTTATAGGTGATGCCCACGCGCTCCCGGTTACCGCCCAGGGGATCGAAGTTGGCATCGAGGATAAACCGCTGACCTTCTTCGAGAGTGACCTTGCCGTCCTTGAAGCGATCAATGCGGATCTTGGGTCCCTGTAAATCCGCCAGGATTCCGATGGGACGGCCGTAGGCCCGTGCCCGGGCGTTGACCATTTCCACCCGGGCCTTATGTTCATCGGGACTGCCGTGGGAAAAATTGAGACGCACGACATCCAGCCCGGCCTCTATCATCTTGTCCAGGACGTGGGGGTCGTTGGTGGACGGGCCGAGGGTGGCTACAATTTTGGTTCGTCGTGTCATACAACTACAGAGAAAAGATACAAGGGTAAAGAGAGAAGTAACAACTCCGTAATTGCCGCAGGTTCAGGGCTTTTTTTTCCGCTTTTCTCTTTTCCCTTTTCCCTTTTATCTTATTCACGTTGTTTCGCCCGTTCCTCCAATATCGCAACCGCCGGCAGTTTCTTGCCTTCCAGAAATTCCAGGAATGCGCCGCCGCCGGTGGAGATATAGGACAGCTTGGTGTCAATGCCGTACTTCGAAATGGCCGCCAGGGTGTCGCCCCCGCCGGCCAGCGAAAACGCCGGGCTGGCGGCGATGGCCTTAGCCAGGGCCTCGGTGCCCGCGGCAAACTGGTCGAATTCGAACACGCCCACCGGCCCATTCCAGACGATGGTGCCTGCGCCTTTCAAGATCTCGGCAAGACGCGCCGAGGTCTTCGGACCGATGTCGAAAATCATGTCGTCGGATTCCACTTTACTGACGTCTTTCAGCGTCGCCTTGGCCGCTTCGGAAAACTCCTTGCCGCACACCACGTCCGTCGGCACGGGGATCTCCGCGCCGCGCGCCTTGGCCTGTTCGGAGAGCCGCTTGGCCTCGGGGACCAAGTCGGGCTCGTACAACGACTTGCCGACATTGTAACCCGCCGCGGCGATAAAGGTGTTGGCGATGCCGCCGCCGACGATCAACTGATCCACAATCTTGGATAACGACTCCAGGATCGTGAGCTTGGTGGACACCTTGGAACCCCCGACGATGGCCACCATTGGCCGTTTGGGTTCCTTGAGCGCCACATTGAGCGCCTTTAATTCACTGGAGAGCAAGGGCCCCGCACAGGCGATGGGGGCATACTTCGCCACGCCGTGCGTGGAGGCCTGCGCGCGGTGCGCCGTACCGAAAGCATCCATGACGAACACGTCACAAAGGGCCGCCATCTTTTTAGCCAAGGCGTCGTCATTGGCCTCTTCGCCCACGTTGAAGCGCACGTTTTCGCACAACACCGCCTCGCCGTTGGCGATCTCTATGCCGTTGAGCCAATCCTTCACCAGGCGCACCTTCTTGCCGAGGTGTTCGGAAAGGCTCTCCGCGATAGGGGCCAGCGAGTATTTTTCATCGTTCACACCTTCTTCCGGCCGGCCGAGGTGTGACATCACCATCACCTTGGCGCCCACGTTGATGAGGTACTCGATGGTCGGCACCGTGGCGTAGATGCGCGTCTCGTCAGTGATCTGGCCGTTTTTGATCGGCACGTTGAGATCGGCGCGAATCAGCACCCGTTTGCCTTCGAGGTTTCTTAAATCTTCTAGTTTGATGACTGACATGATTGTTTTCCTAGCGAGTAACAGCGAGGCGTAAGGGGTGGGGCGTGAGGCGTAAAAAACTGTTTCCCCTCACTCTTCACCCCTCACTCCTCACTCCTCACTCATTTGGCGTTCACCAACGCCACCGTAACGTCCAGCATCCGATTGGAGAAACCCCATTCGTTGTCATACCATGCGAGCACCTTGACCAGTTTACCTTCGACAACCTTGGTCAGCGTGGAATCGTAGGTGCTGGAGGCCGGGTCATGATTGAAATCCACGGACACCAGCGGCTTGTCGTTGTAATTCAACACACCCTTCAGTTCGCCGTTGGCCGCCTCTTTCATGATGGCGTTGATCTCATTCACGCTGGTCTCGCGCGCGGCGACGAAGGTCAAGTCCACCAGCGACACATTGATGGTCGGCACACGCACCGCGAAGCCGTCGAGCTTGCCTGCGAGCTCTGGCAGCACCAGGCCGATGGCGGCGGCGGCGCCGGTCTTGGTGGGGATTTGCGACATGGTCGCGGAGCGCGCGCGGCGCAGGTCCGAGTGATACACGTCAGTCAGCACCTGATCGTTGGTGTAGCTGTGCACCGTGGTCATCAGGCCATGCACGAGACCGATTTTTTTATGCAACGGCGCCACCAGCGGCGCCAGGCAGTTGGTGGTGCAGGAGCCGTTGGAGATCACGGTATGCGTAGCCTTCAGGGTCTTGTGATTCACCCCGTACACAATGGTCGCGTCCACATCTGTGCCCGGCGCGGAGATGATGACCTTCTTTGCACCCGCTTTGAGGTGCAGGCCGGCCTTCTCTTTGGTGGTGAAGATGCCGGTGCACTCGTGCACCACGTCCACGCCCAGCTCGCCCCAGGGCAGCTTGGAGGGATCGCGCTCCGCGCATACGCGGATGCGGTCACCATTGACGATCATAAAATCGCCTTCGACTTTTACTTCGCCGGGGAATTTTCCGTGCACCGTGTCGTACTGCGTGAGGTGCGCGTTGGTCTCGGCATTGCCTAGGTCGTTCACAGCGACGATTTGAATCTCCTTGTTGCGATTACCTTCATACACCGCTCGCAACACGTTGCGCCCAATGCGGCCGTAGCCGTTGATTGCTACTTTGATTGCCATTTGTTTCTCTCCAAAATATTAAATTGAAATCGTTAGCAGCGTGGCCCTGTCAGGCGAGAGAAAAGAGCAAAGATACAAGAGAAAGTAGGTACTGTGTACAGATGATGAATACTCTTCCGTTTTTCCCTTTTCTCTTGTATCTGCCGCTAGAGCAGATCCTCGATCGCGCTCACCACGTTCTCGACGGTGAAGCCGAAGTGCTTGAACAGGTCCGGCGCCGGAGCTGACTCGCCGAAGGTGTTGATGCCGATGACCTTGCCGTCGAGACCCACGTATTTGATCCAGCAATCCGTCACACCGGCCTCTACTGCCACGCGCGCGGTGAGGTGCTTCGGCAACACCGATTCACGGTAGGCCTGGTCCTGCGCATCGAACACCTGCGTGCAGGGCATGGAAACCACGCGGATTTTGATGCTGCGCTCATAAAGTTGCTTGGCCGCATCCACCGCGAGTCCGACCTCGGAACCCGTGGCGATGATGATGCCCATGAGGGGCGGCTCTTCCGGCTCATACACTACGTAGCCGCCGCGTTCGATATTGGCGATCTGTTCCTCGCTGCGCGGCTGGTGATTGAGGTTCTGGCGCGAGAACACCAAAGAGCTGGGGCCGCCGGTGTATTCAATCGCGGCCTTCCACGCCACCGCGGACTCCACCGCATCGCACGGACGCCACAGGCGCATGTTCGGAATCACGCGAAGCGTGGCTAGCTGTTCGATAGGCTGATGAGTGGGCCCGTCTTCTCCCAAACCGATTGAGTCGTGCGTGTACACGAAGATCACGCGCTGTTTCATGATCGCCGCCATGCGCAGTGCGTTGCGCGCGTATTCGGAAAAGATCAAAAAGGTGGCGCCGTAGGGGATGAAGCCGCCGTGCAGCGCAATGCCATTCATGATGGCGGACATGCCGAATTCGCGCACGCCGTAGTAAATATAATTGCCATCGGACACCGTGTTGCTGATGCCCTTGGAGCCTTTCCAAATCGTCAGATTGGAGCCCGCGAGATCCGCTGAGCCGCCAATCATCTCGGGCAGCAGCGGGCCGAAGCCATTCAACGTATTCTGCGAGGCCTTGCGCGAGGCGACGGTCTCTGCCTTTGCGTTCACGGCGGCGATAAACTCCTGCGCCTTCGCAGCCCAGTCGGCGGGCAGTTCGCCCTTTAGTCGGCGCTCCAGTTCTGCAGCCAATTCCGGAAATGCCTTCTTATAAGCGGCGAAGCGCTGATTCCACTCGGTCTCGGCCTTCGCGCCCTTGGCGCGCGCATCAAAGCCCTGATAATACTCGTCGGGCATCACAAACGGCTCATGTTTCCAGCCGAGATTTTCACGCGTGGCGGCGACTTCCTTCTCGCCGAGCGCCGCGCCGTGGCAGTCGTGGCTCCCGCACAGATTGGGCGCGCCGAAGCCTATCACGGTCTTACAGCAGATCAGCGACGGTTTGTCGTTCACCGAGCGCGCTTCCATGATGGCCTTTTTCACCGCATCGGGATTGTGCCCGTCCACGCCGGGCGCCACGTGCCAGCCGTAGGCCTCGAAGCGCTTGGGCGTGTCATCGGTGAACCAGCCCTCGACGTGACCGTCTATCGAGATGCCATTGTCGTCGTAAAAGGCAATCAGCTTGCCCAGCCCCCAGGTGCCCGCAAGCGAGCAGGCCTCGTGCGAGATGCCTTCCATCAAACAACCGTCGCCCAGGAATACATAGGTGTAGTGGTCTATGATGGGGTGGCCGTCCTGATTAAACTGGCCGGCCAGTACCTTTTCGGCGAGCGCCATGCCAACCGCGTTGGTGATGCCTTGGCCGAGCGGCCCGGTGGTGGTCTCGATGCCGGGCGCGTAGCCGTATTCAGGATGGC
Source organism: Gammaproteobacteria bacterium (assembly GCA_016195665.1). NCBI lineage: Bacteria > Pseudomonadati > Pseudomonadota > Gammaproteobacteria > Gammaproteobacteria bacterium. The sequence goes on from JACPZD010000027.1 coordinate 24,352, forward strand.
CTGGCGTCTTGGAGTGCAATTGCCGGAAACGCTTTATCTCGTCCATGGGCAGGTCGTAGCCGGAGAGATGCAGCAGCGAGTAGTGCAGCATCGAGCCGTGGCCATTGGACAAAATAAAACGGTCGCGGTCCGGCCATTTGGGATTGGCCGGGTTGTGCCTTAAAAAATCGTTCCACAACACTTCCGCGATGTCGGCCATGCCCATGGGCATGCCGGGATGGCCGGACTTGGCCTTCTCCACCGCGTCCATGCTGAGCACACGGATGGCGTTGGCTAACTCTCTACGGGACGGCATGTATTTCTCCTAAAGATCAAAATAAAATTCTTCCCGGAACTCCGGCGGCTGATACCGCACCATTTGCCTGCACAGCGCCGCTTACTTCACGACGCCGGAGGCTGCGGTCAGCATATGGTAAGCGATGAGCAGTTGAGACAACGCCAGCGGGTGCGACTTCAGCGTCTCGCCGGTGGTGCCGGTGATGGCGCCGATGTCGTCGTTGCGCAGATGATGGTGCTCGCCGGGGATGTAGCTCCACAGTAAATCTTCCAGTTGTTTGGCCTTGGCGTCGGTGATCGCCCCGGAGATCTCAAGCCGGTCCACCGGCAGATCCATGTCCCTGTCCAGCACCAGCTTGAGACCGTTGCCGCCCTCCTCCAGCACCTGGGATAGATCCGGGTGCGTGGGGAGTGTGGGGCGCAATATGATGGAGACATTCAGATGACCGCCGGTTTCTTCCTTATGTTCCGGAGGCGGATAAAAACAGATGACCATGTCGGCCCATTTGCGCTGCGGACGGATAAAGGCCTCGGAGTCGGGCTCACGCATCTTCATCTCCTTGCGCACCGCCTCCGCGGTATGTCCGCGCTTGCTGGTGTCGCGCTTCATCTTCCACTGGAAGCGCAGCTCCTCCGGCGGGGCGAGATAAAGCTTCACGTCGTAGCAATCGCGCATGGCCTTGGTGTAGTAGCCCAACAGGCCCTCGACGATGATGAATTCCTTGGCCTCCACATAGTTGGGCGGATCGAAGTCGCCGGTCGAGTGATTGTAATGCGGCTTGAGGATAGGCTGGCCGTCCTTGAGCAGCTTGAGGTGCTGCTCAATGACGTCCAGGTAATTGCAATCGGGATGCAGCGCGGTCATGCCGAGGCGCGCCCGGTCTACACGGTTATATTTATGGTAATCATCGGTGCAGATCGTGGTGACACGATCCTCCCCTAATACCTGCGCGATACCCTTGGTAATAGTGGTTTTACCGGCGGCGGAATCGCCGACAATGCCCAGTACGATAGGTTTTTTCATCTCACTGCCCTATAAATAATAATTCGTGGGGTATCACCCCTGCGAGCGTACCTGCCCGTAGCCCGTTTGCGGCAGGAAATCATTGATTTCACAGCAGGCAACAACACGCGGCATGTCCCCCAGCGACCTTACTAATGCCCGCTAACCGGGGATGGGAGGTCTCTATGGCAGGTATTCAAACGCCCTTAGCGGCCGCATCGAAGCGACCGCGTCTGGTATTTTCGCTTACCTGCAGCGTTTCGGCAATAGCCCGGCGGGGGAAACGTCTATCCGTGAGATCTAATTATTACCCGGCAACCTGCTCTGACCACTTGATCGAACAGCCCATGCTGGGGATTTGTTCGCGCGGGCCCCGGCCGGTCTCGGCGATCTGTTTCATCGCCTCGAACAAATCACGGTGGGCGTCGGGCGGGGCAGTCTCCTTGCGGCTGGCGTCCAGACGGCCACGGTATTGCAACTCGAGTTTGCTGTTATAACCGAAGAAGTCCGGCGTGCAGACCGCGCCATAGGCCCTGGCGACTTCTTGGGTCTCATCCCAAAGATACGGAAACGGGAAGCCATACTCCTTAGCGACCTTCTGCATGTTCCCGAAAGAATCTTCGGGATACTCCTTGGGATCGTTGGACATGATCGCCACACTTTTGACGCCGTAGCTCAGCAATTCCCTGGCATCGCGCACGATGCGCTCGCGCACCGCCTTCACATAAGGGCAATGGTTGCAGATAAACATGACCAGCAGACCCTTATCGCCCTTGCATTCCGCGAGAGTCCAAATCTTACCGTCCACGCCTGGCAAGGCAAAATCCACTGCCGGACGGCCAAAATCACAAACCGGGGTTTCCAGACTCACCATGGCATATCTCCTAATGTTCAGGCCGAATGAATTCGGCCCTACATGAATGATACTGAAAAAAATTCCGTTTAGGGTAAACTATATAATTTTGACACCGATATAATGCCGTAAGATTAGCAGACGAGGAATAACATGGCGCATACACACACCTTCACCTCTGAGTCGGTCTCCGAGGGACATCCCGACAAGATCGCCGACCAGATCTCCGACGCCGTTCTTGACGCCATTCTGGCGCAGGATACCGCTGCGCGGGTGGCTTGCGAGACCCTGGTGACCACAGGGATGGTCATGATCGCCGGGGAGATCACCACCTCGGCCTGGGTAGACATGCAGGCGGTCGCTCGCCAGACCATCAAGGAGATCGGCTATAACAGCTCGGAGATGGGTTTCGATTGGGAATCCTGCGCCATACTGACCTCGATAGACAAGCAGTCGGCCGACATCGCCATGGGCGTGGACGAGACGAAAGAACACGAGCAGGGCGCGGGCGACCAGGGCCTGATGTTCGGTTACGCCAGCAACGAGACCGACGTGCTGATGCCGGCGCCCATCACCTACGCGCACCGGCTGGTGAAGCGCCAGGCCGAGGTGCGCAAGAACGGCACGCTGCCGTGGCTGCGGCCCGACGCCAAGAGCCAGATCACCTTCCGCTATGTGGATCACAAACCGGTGGGTATAGATGCGGTAGTGCTGTCCACGCAACACAGTCCGGATATCTCCCACAAGGCGCTCCAGGAAGCGGTGATGGACGAGATCATCATGCACGTGCTACCCGCCGAGTGGATCACCAAGGACACCAAGTATTTCATCAACCCCACCGGCCGCTTTGTCATCGGCGGCCCGATGGGCGACTGCGGCCTGACCGGCCGCAAGATCATCGTGGACACTTATGGCGGCATGGCGCGCCACGGCGGCGGCGCGTTTTCCGGCAAGGATCCCTCCAAGGTAGACCGCTCGGCGGCCTACGCCGGCCGCTATGTGGCCAAAAACATCGTCGCGGCGGGGCTCGCCGACCGCTGCGAGATCCAGATCTCCTACGCGATCGGCGTCGCCGAACCGACCTCCATCAACATTGAGACCTTCGGCACCGGCAAGATAGATCAGGCCCAGCTCATCAAGCTGGTGCGCGGACACTTCGATCTGCGCCCGCGCGGACTGATCAAGATGCTCGACCTGCTGCGTCCGATCTACCGCGCAACCGCGGCGTACGGCCACTTCGGGCGCGATGAGGAGAGCTTCAGTTGGGAGCGCACCGACAAGGCCGCGGCGCTGCGCGACGCGGCGGGCCTTAAAGCCGCTTAAGGAAACCAGAGTAGGGTGGGCACGTTTTATGTGCCCACGCGGTAGTGACGAATAATATAATGGTGGGCACAGAAGACGTGCCCACCCTACATCTTCAAGAAAATGGAAAACATATGAGCAGCCAACCCGTTACAAACCTTCACCCCGACTACAAGGTCGCCGATATCAATCTCGCAGATTGGGGCCGCAAGGAAATCGCCATCGCCGAGACCGAAATGCCGGGCCTCATGGCGCTGCGCGAGGAATACGCGGGACAAAAACCGTTACAGGGCGCACGCATCGCGGGCTGTTTGCACATGACCATCCAGACCGCCGTGCTGATGGAGACATTGATCGCGCTTGGCGCCGAGATTCGCTGGTCATCGTGCAACATCTTTTCCACCCAGGATCACGCAGCGGCGGCGATGGCGGCAAACGGCATCCCCACCTTCGCCTGGAAGGGCGAGATCGAAGAGGAGTTCTGGTGGTGCATAGACCAGACTATCTTCGGGCCGAATGGCTGGCGCCCCAACATGATTCTGGACGACGGCGGCGATCTGACCCAGGTGATGCATGAGAAATACCCCGACCTGCTCAAGGATGTGCGCGGGCTGTCCGAGGAAACCACCACCGGCGTGCACCGTTTGTATGAAATGATGAAGGCGGGCGCGCTGAAAGTCCCCGCCATCAACATCAATGACTCGGTCACCAAATCCAAGTTCGACAATTTATACGGCTGCCGCGAATCGCTGGTGGACGGCATCAAGCGCGCCACCGACGTGATGATCGCCGGGAAAATCTGCGTGGTGCTGGGCTACGGCGACGTGGGCAAGGGCTGCGCGCAATCTCTGCGCGGCTTGGGCGCCACGGTGTGGGTCACCGAGATAGACCCGATCTGCGCCTTGCAGGCCGCGATGGAAGGCTACCGTGTGATGCGCATGGACGACGTCGCCGATCAGGCCGACATCTTCGTCACCGCCACCGGCAATATCAACGTGATTACCCTGCAGCACATGCGGCGCATGAAGAACAACGCCATCGTGTGCAATATCGGCCACTTCGATTCCGAGATAGACATCGCCTCCTTACGCCAGTACAAGTGGGAAAACATCAAGCCGCAGGTAGATCACGTGATCTTTCCCGACGGCAAACGCCTCATCGTGCTCGCCGAAGGCCGCCTGGTAAACCTGGGCTGCGGTACGGGGCATCCCAGCTTCGTGATGTCCAACTCCTTCACCAACCAGGTGATGGCGCAGATCGAGCTGTGGCAAAATCATAAAAAATACGAGCGTAAGGTCTACGTGCTGCCGAAGACGTTGGACGAAAAGGTCGCGCGCCTGCACTTGAAAAAGCTCGGCGCCAAACTCACCGAGCTTACACCGAAGCAGGCGGAGTATCTGAGCATCTCCGTCAACGGGCCGTACAAGCCGGAACACTACAGGTACTAACGGCAGATACAAGATAAAAGATTCAAGATACAAGTAAAACGACAAACACGGCAACCCTTGTATCTTTTCCCTTGTATCTTGTATCTGTTTCTCTATGCAATCCCAAAAACAACACGAACGGGTCTTCAGCTTCGAATTCTTCCCGCCCAAAAACGAGGACGCCGCCGTCAAGCTGCGTGAAGCACGCAACGCACTCGCCAACCTCAAACCGCGTTTCTTTTCCGTGACCTTCGGCGCGGGCGGCAGCACGCGCGACCGCACCCTGGAAACCGTGGTCGAGGTACGAAAGTCCGGCCTGCAAGCCGCGCCGCACTTGTCCTGCATCGCCTCCACCCGCGCCGAACTGCGCGAACTGCTGAGCACCTATAAACAGCACGGCATCCGCCACATCGTGGCGCTGCGCGGCGACCTCCCCGCGGGAGCGAGCAAGCCCGGTGAACTGCCCTATGCGCGCGACCTGGTCGAGTTTATCCGCGCCGAGACGGGCGATCATTTTCACATCGAGGTGGCCGCCTATCCGGAGTTTCACCCGGAGGCGCACGACGCCGCGCACGATTTACAAAACTTCAAGCGCAAAGTCGAGGCGGGCGCAAACAGCGCCATGACGCAATATTTTTACAACGCGGACGCCTATTACCGCTTTGTGGAAAGCTGTGAAAAGATGGGTATCACATTGCCCATCGTGCCCGGCATCATGCCTATTACCCATTACGTTCAGCTCGCCCGCTTCTCCGACCGCTGCGGCGCGGAAATTCCGCGCTGGCTGCGCAAACGCCTCGAAGCCTTTGGCGACGACGCCGCATCACTGCGCGCCTTCGGTCTCGACGTCGTGAGCGAACTGTGCCGCGCACTGCTCGACGCGGGCGCGCCGGGCCTGCACTTCTACACCATGAACCAGGCTGCGCCCACGATTGCGATTTGGAATAATCTGCGGCTGGGTCAATGAAAGGCAGGTACAAGATAAAAGATACAAGATACAAGAAAAACGACGAACATTTTTCCCTTGTATCTTTTCCCTTGTATCTTGTATCTGTTTTTCCATGACCAACGACGAGTTCTCGCGGCGCGATCTTGCCGTACTATGGCACCCTTGCACGCAGATGAAGGATCACGAGCAGTTCCCGCTCATCCCTGTCAAACGCGCGCAAGGCGTGTGGCTGGAAGACTACGACGGCAAGCGTTACCTCGACGCGATTAGTTCGTGGTGGGTGAACCTGTTCGGTCACTGTAATCTGCGCATCAACGCGGCGTTACGCGATCAACTAGATCAATTGGATCACGTGCTGCTTGCCGGCTTTACTCATGAGCCTGTCATTGAGCTTTCAGAACGATTGATTCGGCTTGCACCCGCAGGGCTCACGCGCTGCTTTTATGCCGATAGCGGCTCGGCTGCGGTGGAGATTGCGCTCAAGATGAGTTTCCACTATTGGCGCAATCTGGGGCAAACCGGGAAAACAAAATTTATTACCCTCAGCAACAGCTACCACGGCGAAACCCTGGGCGCGCTGGCGGTAAGCAACGTGCCGCTCTATAAGGAAACCTATGCGCCGCTGTTGATGGATGTCATCAGCATAACCTCACCGGACTGTTTTTATCGAGAAGCTGGCGAAAGCTGTAGCGACTATTCAAGGCGCATGTTTGCTCATATGGAGCAGGCCTTGGAGAAGCATGCGACAGAGGCCTGTGCGGTTATCGTCGAGCCGCTGGTGCAGTGCGCGGGCGGCATGCGCATGTATGACCCGGTTTATTTAACCCTGCTGCGCGAAGCCTGCGACCGCCACGGCGTACACCTCATTGCCGACGAGGTTGCCGTGGGCTTTGGCCGCACCGGAAAGATGTTTGCGTGTGAACACGCGGCGGTGACACCGGACTTTCTTTGTTTGGGCAAAGGCCTGACCGGAGGCTATCTGCCGCTCTCCGCCGTGCTTACCACGGACAGGATTTATCTGGCCTTTTACGGCGATTACGCCACACGCAAGGCCTTTTTGCACTCGCACAGTTACACGGGGAATCCGCTGGCCTGCCGCGCGGCGCTGGCGACACTGGATATTTTTGAGCAAGACAAGGTGCTGGAACACAATCAGACACTCGCACGGGCGATGCGCGACGCCACCGCACAGCTCTCAAATCACCCGCACGTCGCCGAGGTACGCCAGACGGGCATGATACTCGCCATTGAGATGATTAAGGATAAAGCCACCCGCACACCCTACCCGTGGCAAGAGCGGCGCGGGTTATCCGTGTATCGCAATGCGCTAGAACAAGGGGTTTTGTTGCGGCCGCTCGGCGATGTGATTTACTTCATGCCACCGTATGTGATTACGCCGGAACAGATAGGCCATCTGACCAATGTCACCCGGCAGGCGATCAATGTTGCGACCCAGGATTGACGGAGGCATTGGTTGGGGGCATAAAGTCTCACCCCTAGCCCCTGTCTCATAACGGATTGTCGAGAAAATACCGGTCCATGACCTGGCGCGCCACCGGGGCGGCGGCGGTGGAGCCGTGACTGCCGTTCTCGACGATCACCGCGACAGCGATGCGCGGATCGTCGGCGGGGGCGAAGGCGATAAACAGGGCGTGATCGCGGAGCCGCTCGGCGACCTTCCCCTGCACATATTTTTCATCCTGTTTGACGCCGAAAACCTGCGCCGTGCCGGTCTTGCCGGCGATTGTGTACTGCGCGTCCAGCCCAATCCTGCGTGCCGTACCATGCTCGCTGTGCACCACCCGCACCATTGCATCAACTACGCTCTGCCAATGCGCGGGATTGACGATGGTGACTTGCTCCAGAGGTTCGCCGGCCAAAGGGGTCAACGCATGGCTGACAGAGTCCTCGACCGCCTTGACCAGTGCGGGCGGCCAGCGCTTGCCGCGATTGGCGAGGGTGGCGGTGGCCACCGCCAGTTGCAGAGGCGTCACCAGGGTGTAGCCCTGGCCGATCCCGGCGATCAGCGTCTCGCCCGGATACCAGGGCTGGTTATGGACACGGCGTTTCCATTCCGGTGAGGGGATGAGGCCCTCCAGTTCCCCTGTGACGTCTATGCCGGTCTTGACGCCGAAGCCGAAGCGGGTCAAAAAATCGTGCAGCCGGTCTATGCCGAGAGCATGCGCCAAGGTGTAGAAATACACATCACAGGACTCGACGATGGCCTTGTCGAGGCTGACCGAGCCGTGACCGCCGTGTTTCCAGTCACGATACTGGTGCGCCTGTCCCGTGAGGGTATAAAAGCCAGGGCAGAAAGCATTTTGGTCGAGGCTGATCTCTTTCATCTCCAGCCCGCCCAGGCCGACAAAGGGTTTGATCGTGGAGCCGGGCGGATAAGCGCCACGCAGCGCGCGGTTGTACAAGGGTTGATCGGGTGAATTGTGCAGGGCGTCGTAGCTCTTGCTGTCTATGCCGTTGACGAACGGGTTAGGGTCATAGCCCGGCATGCTGACGAACGCCAGCACTGACCCGTCGCGCGGATTGAGCGCCACCACCGCGCCGCGATTCTGTCCCAGCGCCTGTTCCGCGACAGCCTGTAGGCGGGCGTCCATATTAAGATGGAGGTTTTGCCCGGCCTGGGGCGGTGTGGTTGCCAAGACTCTGAGCCTGCGGCCCTGGGCATTGGTTTCCACCTGCTCGAATCCCACCCGGCCGTGGAGAATCTCTTCGTACGATTTTTCCACGCCGGTCTTGCCTATGTGGGTAGTGCCGCTGTAGTTGGAAGTATCCAAATCGCCGAGCTCTTCTTCGCTGATCCGGCCTACATAACCGATCGCGTGCACACCCAATGCCCCCAAGGGATAATGGCGGGAGAGACCGGCCGCCACATCCACACCGGGAAAGCGCGGGCGGTTGACCGCGAAGCGCGCGACCTCCTCCTCGCTCAGACGAAAACGCAGCGGCACGCCTTTGGCGCTGCGTTTTTGCGCTAGCGCCTTACGGAAGCGCTTGATGTCGGCATCCGTAAGCGCGACGATTTCCCGCAGGGCAACCAGGGTCGCGTCCAGATCGGGGACCTGTTCGGGGACGATCTCCAGGCTGTAGGCCGGCAGGTTCTGGGCCAGCACCACCCCGTTACGGTCGTAGATCAAACCGCGGCCAGGCGGCAGCGCCGCGAGGGTGATACGGTTATTTTGCGAGAGTGTGGCGTAGTGTTCGTGGTAGACGATTTGCAGATACACCAGCCGTACGATGACCAGCGCCATCAAGGAAAGCACAGCCGCGACCGCGACAACCACCCGCCGGTTGAACAACCGGGCCTCGTGGATGCGATCGCGGATCGAGTTTTCGGGGGCTACGCGGGTGTCTATCATTATTGTGTAGGGCCGAATTCATTCGGCCTAGCCATGCGAATGAATTCGCACCTACCCGTTTGTAACATAGCGGCGGCGCAGATCGCGCAGTAGGAAAAACACCCATGGCCATAGCAACATGCTGGTGAGCGCGGGGAGCCAGTATTTCCAACTACGCGGCGGCTGGCCGATGACCCCCTGCACCCAGAGATTCAGCATCTGCTCCATGATGATGAGCAGCATGACCATGAACGCCTGCTGCCACACCGGAAACAGACGCGCCTGACGGTGCAGTTTGATGGCGATGTAAGCCACCACCGCCAGGGCCAGGGCGTGTTGTCCCAGCAAGGCGCCGTTTATTACGTCGAGCAATATCCCCATCACCCAGGCGATGCCGACTCCCACCCGCTCGGGCACAGCCAGACACCAATAAATCAGCACCAGCGCCACCCACTCCGGCCGGTACACCTGGGCGGCGGCGGGCATGGGAAGCAGGGTAAGCAGCAACGCGCTCACCAGGCTCAACGCAATCACCCAACCGCCGGTGTAGCGCGCGCTCACTCAATCGGTCCTTCTGATTCCGGAGGTGGAGAAATCTCTGCAGCAGGTGGGGCCGGATTCACCGGCGCGGGTGGTGCAACCACAGGCGCTGTGGGTACCGGCGGGGGTGTAACCGCAACCTTCGGCGGCGCGGCTTCTGTGACGACCAGCAACACCTCGCGGCTGCGTTCGATATGCGCGGCAGGCACGGCGCTGACGCGCGCGAAGGAGAGGCCGGGCTGGTTTTCCACCGCGACGATGGTGGCGACGGGATAAGAAGGCGGAAAGCGCCCGCCTAAACCGGAGGTGACCAGCAGGTCGCCGACCCGCACGTCGGCATTCTTGGTGATATAAGGAATGTCGAGGCGATTAAATGAGCCGGTTCCGACCGCGAGGGCGCGCAGACCGTTGCGATTGATCTGCACCGGCAGCGCGTGACTGGGATCGGTGATGAGCACCGCGGTGCTGGTGAGAGGTCCGGCATGCAGTACCTGACCCATCACGCCATCGGCGTCCAACAGCGGCTGGCCGGCCTTGACTCCGTCACGCGAACCCTTGTTAAGCAGGATCTGATGCCGGAACGGATCCATGTCCACCTGCAACAGCTCGGCCACCAGCAGGCGTTCGCGGATTTGCAATGACGACTGCAAGAGGTCTCTCAGCCGCTTGTTTTCGGTCTCCAGGGCGGCGAATTTTTGCAACCGGCCCTTGAGCAGCAGATTCTGCTCGCGCAGTCCGGTGTTTTGATCCAGCAGCGCATTGCGGCTGGACAGGTTTTCGCCGGCCCAGTTACCCGCCCTGGCCGTCAGGTCAACGATATATTGCAGCGGATAGACAGCCAGGGAGAGGCCCGCCCGCACCTCGCCCAGCAGGTGCAGGCGATGGTCCAAGGTCATCAGAATAATCGAGGCGGCGCACAAAATGAACAGCCGCAGACCGGTCGCCGGACCGTAAACAAACAGGGGCTTCATGTGACGCTGAAAGAGAGGAGAACTCATCGCTTAATCCGCCCCATTAGCGGCGCCTGACCCTATAGGGTTTGCAGTGGCGCAGATCAAGTATCCGTCAATCGTTCAACAACACCTCGCGGCCGAGCTCGTTGATCATCTCCAGGGCCATCCCGCCGCCGCGCGCCACGCAGGTCAGCGGGTCCTCTGCGATGATCACAGGCAGGCCGGTCTCCTCCATGAGCAATTTGTCCAGATCCCGCAACAAGGCCCCGCCGCCGGTGAGCACCATACCGCGCTCCGCGACATCGGCGCCCAGTTCCGGCGGAGTCTGCTCCAGCGCCGTGCGCACCGCGCTGACGATACCGGACAGCGGTTCCTGCAGGGCCTCGAGGATCTCGTTGCTGTTCAAGGTGAAACTGCGCGGCACACCCTCGGCCTGATTGCGGCCCCACACCTCGATCTCGCGCACCTCATTGCCGGGAAAGGCCGCGCCGATCTTGTGTTTGATGTCCTCTGCGGTCTGCTCGCCGATCAGGCTGCCGTAATTGCGGCGTACATAATTGATGATGGCTTCATCAAAGCGGTCTCCGCCGATGCGCACCGAGGCCGAGTAAACCACGCCGTTGAGGGAGATGATGGCCACCTCGGAGGTACCGCCGCCGATATCAAGCACCATCGAGCCGCGCGCCTCGCCGATCGGCAGGCCCGCGCCGATGGCCGCCGCCATGGGCTCTTCGATCAAATAGACCTCGCGGGCCCCGGCCCCGGCGGCGGCTTCCTTGATCGCACGCCGCTCCACCTGGGTGGAACCGCACGGGACGCTCACCAGCACCCGCGGGCTCGGGCGTAAGAACTTGTTTTTATGTATCTTATGGATAAAGTGCTGCAACATTTTCTCGGTCACAGTGAAGTCGGCGATCACGCCATCTTTGAGGGGGCGGACGGCGTTGATACTGCCGGGGGTGCGGCCCAGCATGCGTTTGGCCTCCATACCCACGGCGAGGATGGTCTTCGGCCCCTGCGAGCCGCGCTCCAGGCGGATTGCAACCACCGAAGGCTCATTGAGAACGATACCCTGGCCACGCACATAGATCAGGGTATTGGCGGTGCCCAGGTCAATAGAGAGGTCGTTGGAGAACAGACCTCGGAAACGTCCAATCATCAGCAGATAATCCTTTATTGAGTAAATGCTCCACTGTATCAATGCAGGGGGATTTGGGCAAGCTGCTAAAGTGTGATAAGGTTTCACGGCCTGAACGCTTGACAATAGCCTGGAATAGATACATGACCTTAGCCGCCTCCGACATAGAAAAGATCGCCCACCTGGCGCGGCTCTCCATCAGCCCGCAAGACATCCCCAGCTACGCGCGTAATCTCTCGAATATCATAGAGTTGGTTGAGCAGATGAGCAGCGTGGATAGCGCGCAAGTCACGCCCATGGCGCATCCGCTGGACATGCCCGCCCGCCTGCGCCCGGACGAAATCACCGAGACCAACCAGCGCGAGGCATTCCAGGCGATTGCGCCTGCGGTCAACGCCGGGCTGTATCTGGTGCCTAAAGTTATAGAATGAGGGAAAAGGGAAAAGATACAAGGGGAAAGGGCATTAAGGAGACGTGTAGGCGTATTGTTCTTTTCCCTTTTTCCTTTCCCCTTTTCCCTGTTATAAATAATACATATGCACACCAAAACCCTAGCCGAATTATCGCGTGCCCTGCAAAAGCGCGAGATCTCCAGTGTAGATCTGACGCGCGCCTATCTTGAGCGCGTCGCGCGGCACAATTCCGCACTCAATTGTTACATCAGCGTCACAGCGGAACAGGCCTTGGCGCAGGCGCAGGCCGCCGATGCGCGCCTTGCAAAAAATGAGGGCGGCGCGCTCACCGGCATCCCCATTGCGCAGAAAGACATTTTTTGCACTAAAGGCGTGAAGACCAGTTGCGGCTCCAAGATGCTCGACAACTTCACCGCTCCGTATGACGCAACCACGGTCGAGCGTTTTAATCAGGCCGGCGCAATCATGCTCGGCAAGACCAACATGGACGAGTTCGCCATGGGTTCCTCCAACGAGACCAGTTACTACGGCCCGGTGAAAAATCCGTGGGATCTCGCCGCCGTACCCGGCGGATCTTCGGGCGGTTCCGCCGCGGCCGTGGCCGCACGTCTTGCTCCTGCGGCGACAGGCACCGACACCGGCGGCTCCATCCGCCAACCGGCGGCGCTGTGCAACCTCACAGGCTTGAAGCCGACGTACGGCAGAGTGTCGCGCTACGGTATGATCGCTTTCGCCTCCAGTCTGGATCAGGGCGGCCCGATGGCCCGCAGCGCGGAGGACTGCGCCCTGCTGTTGCAAGTGATGGCGGGCTTTGACCCGCGTGACTCCACCAGCGTAGATCGTCCCGTGCCCGACTACTCGGCGGCTCTCAATGAATCCATCAAAGGTTTGCATATCGGCCTGCCCAAAGAATATTTTGCCGAGGGTCTCGACCCAAACGTCGCCGCCGTCATTAACACGGCAATCAAGGCATATGAAAAACTCGGTGCGACCGTTAAAGAGATCAGCCTGCCCAACACCCATCTCGCCGTGCCGACCTATTACGTGATTGCCCCCGCGGAATGTTCGTCTAATCTGTCACGCTTTGACGGCGTGCGCTTCGGCTACCGCTGCAAAGACCCCAGGGATCTCGAAGATTTGTACAAACGCTCGCGCGGCGAAGGGTTCGGCGCAGAGGTCCAGCGCCGCATCATGATCGGCACCTATGTACTGTCCGCCGGATACTACGACGCTTATTACCTCAAGGCGCAAAGACTGCGCCGTCTCATCAGCGACGATTTCAAAAAGGCCTTTGCCGAGGTGGACGTCGTCATGGGACCGACATCTCCCACGCCAGCCTTCAATCTCGGCGAGAAGACTAACGACCCAGTGACCATGTACCTGTCCGACATCTACACCATCGCCGCCAACCTCGCCGGGCTGCCGGGCATGTCTATACCGGCAGGTTTCGTGGGCCAGCGTCCGGTAGGTTTACAGATCATCGGCAATTATTTCGACGAGGCGCGCTTGCTGAACGTCGCGCATCAATATCAACAAATCACCGATTGGCATGCACGCATGCCGCAGGGTTTTGAGTAAACAAGTATGGAATGGGAAACCGTCATCGGTCTTGAAATACACGCCCAGCTCGCCACGAAAAGCAAAATCTTTTCCGGCGCGCCGATCGTCTATGGGGCGCCGCCCAACACGCAGGCCTGCGCGGTGGATCTCGGCCTGCCGGGCGTGCTGCCGGTACTGAACGCAGAAGCCGTGCGCATGGCGGTGAAGTTCGGTCTCGCGGTCGGCGCCAGGATTGCGCCGCGTTCGATCTTTGCGCGTAAAAATTATTTCTACCCGGATCTCCCCAAGGGTTACCAGATCAGCCAATACGAACTGCCGGTGGTGGCGCAAGGCAGTATCGAGATTGAACTCGAAGACGGCGGCGCCAAGACCATCGGCATTACCCGCGCACACCTCGAAGAAGACGCCGGCAAATCGCTGCACGAAGACTTCCACGGCATGACGGGGATAGACCTCAATCGCGCCGGCACGCCGCTGTTGGAGATCGTCTCTGAACCCGATATGCGCTCCGCCAAAGAGGCGGTCGCCTACATGAAAAAAATCCATTCGCTGGTGCGCTATCTGGAAATCTGCGACGGCAACATGCAGGAAGGTTCGTTCCGTTGCGACGCCAACGTCTCGGTGCGACCCAAGGGCCAGCATGAATTCGGCACCCGCGCGGAGTTGAAAAACATCAACTCATTCCGCTTTGTCGAGAAGGCGATCAACTACGAGGTGCAGCGTCAGATTGAATTGATCGAGGGCGGTGGCAGCGTGGTGCAAGAGACCCGTCTCTACGACGCGGACAAGGACGAAACGCGCCCGATGCGTTCCAAGGAAGAGGCGAACGACTACCGCTATTTCCCCGATCCTGATTTGCTGCCGCTGGAAATCGAGAGCGCCTTTATTGAGCAGGTCAGAAAATCTTTACCCGAACTGCCGGACGAAAAGAAGCGGCGTTTTATGAGCGAGCACGGCTTGTCGGTCTACGAGGCGGGTGTGCTCACCTCAAGCCGCGAGGTGGCCAATTATTACGAGGCCACTCTGCACGCCGGCGGTGGGGAAGCGAAGCTTTGCGCCAACTGGGTGATGGGCGAATTGCTGGGGGCGTTGAACAAAGACAATCTCGACATCACGGCCAGCCCGATCAGCCCGGAACAACTCGGCGGCATGTTGCGGCGCATCACCGACAACACGATCTCGGGCAAGATCGCCAAGCAAGTCTTCGAGGCCATGTGGAACAAAGAGGGCGACGCCGATACGGTTATTAAAAAGAAGGGGCTCCAACAAGTCACCGACAGCGGTGCGATTGAAAAGGTGATAACTGAAGTGATCGCAAAGTTTCCCGAACAGCTCGCGCAATACCGCAGCGGTCAGGAAAAATTATTCACCTTCTTTGTCGGCCAGGTGATGAAGGCGAGCCAAGGCAAGGCCAACCCGGCGCAGGTCAACGATTTGCTCAAAGAGAAACTTAAACCGTAACAACGCCAATGGCTTATCGTCCGTGAGATCAAGGACTACACCCCGCCCGGCACGGCGCCAAATGCGCTGACGGCTCCCAAGGGTGAAGCAGGACAGGCCAAGATGCATCTGCTTGATACGCGGTGAGCAGGTCAACAACGTGGAAATAGCCGATCTGACCCACCGGAACTGGACTGGCGCTTCGACTATGCGATGATCTGGGGTGTGATGCTGGTGATTGTGATCGGGATGCTGGCGTACTTCCGCCGCAAGCGTTGGATGTGAATCAGATTGAACCCATGGAATTCAGTCCAGCACCAGGCCGTCCGGCATGATACTCAGGTGACCGTGCCGTGAGCGGCGTACGACCGAGATGCCGAGATGCTCGGCGGTGCGTACATTGATGAGCAGGGAGACATCGCTTAACGGGGCAACGGCCGGCCTTTTGTCAGGTTGCAGCAGGCGCTCCAGCGCCATGTCGGCGAGACGCTCCCCCAGGCGCGCATAGTCGGGAAGAAATGCAAACAGGACGCCTCTTTTGGCGTGCGCCGGATTTTCGGAAAACAACACTATCTTATTTTTCCAGGCAAACTCCAGCAAGAAGTCAAGAATCACCTCCCCCTGCGCATCGAACACATCATCGCACAACCAAATTGCATCATGCTGATCGAGCTTTTTCGCCAGCAACCCCCGGTAGGCTTGCATGCGGGCGCTCATGGCCGGTACGCCCACTGGGTAATCGAACAGCTCCAACCCTAACGGCCCGGCAGCCTGACGCCCCTGATCGGCGAGACAGGCATAACTCCCCTCGAAAAATACCCTGTGCACGCGCTGGATCTCCGGTGTAAACGCCTCCATCCGCGACAAAGCCACATCAGGATCGGTGCGAAAGGTGATCCCGGACACGCCGGGGTGGAGCGTAGCGGGATTCAATATCGCCGCCCCGGCGATGACCGGCAAAACGCCATCCAATTTTTCCGCCGCCTCCACACCGCGCCAGCCCAGCGCGATGACGGCGTCAACATGCTGTTCCTGCAACCGCTTCTTTAAGGCGTATAATTCAGTGTTATGTTTGAGAGTAACACGTGTCAGGCGGCCACCCGCCCGCCTTTCGATCCCTTTCACGATTTCTGAAAATACCTCGCTGTAAGACGCAGACGTCCCGGGAATGAGGACCGCGAGCGATACCGGTTCTGCGCTGGCAGGCCCCGTCACGAGCTGTAACACGCCCAAAGCTGGAAGCACATATTTTTTATAAGTCCCCACCGCCGCACGGCCTGTTGACGCCCAGCTACCCCACGTGACCTTGATGCAGCACCCTCATAATGAGCCATTATTGCGCTATACACAACTATTATCAATATCTAATTGCGTGTGGCGCTTTGCATGGGCCGTGCATTATTGGCACATTTCAACTATGAACATTACACGCACCGAGCTGGGCTCCACCCTACGGCGGCTGAGACTGGCCCGTGGACTGACGTTAGCCGATATCGCCTATGCCGCAGGCACCGACCCGGCCAACATATCGAGACTGGAGCGCGGCATGCAGGGCTACAGCGACCAACTGTTGACCGCCATCGCGGACCTCTTCGGCATGCGCATGTGGGAATTATTCAAGGAGGCGGAAGGTCGGCCCGTGCATCAGGTCCGGGAAGAGCACGGCCATTACGGCGCCGTGCCGGCGAAGCAGTTACAACTGGTGAGTCAACGCTATGTCCATGCCTCACCCGCCGCACGCAGGCTGATTGATAGGACGGTCAAGCTGGCGGCCTCCGGCAAGCTGTCCGACCAGGCCGCGGCCAGCCTGCTGACACTGCTGCGCAGCCTCTCGAAAACCGCTGCAAAAAAACCAAAATCGAAAAAGGGTAAGCGGAAACCCCGCTAAGGAACACAAAACACCTCACCGCAGAGGACGCGGAGGAGCCTTTTCAACAACTGGCTTGATATTTCCTCCGCGTCCTCCGTGGTGAAGCTTTTCCACCCTGGTTTAATCCAGGCCGAGCTTCTTTAAGCGATAGCGCAAGGCGCGGAAGGTGATGCCGAGCAGTTTAGCGGCGGCGGTTTTGTTGTAGCGGGTCTGCTCCAGGGCCTTCATGATGGTTTCTTTTTCGATGGTGTCGAGGTAGGGCTCCAGGGTCAGCTTTTCTTTGTCGGGCGGCGGAGTGTAGTCCGGCAGGCGCAGATCATCCACATCTATAGTGTTACCCTCGCACAGGGTCATTGCACGCTCCAGAATATTTTCCAGCTCGCGCACGTTACCCGGGAATGAATACCCGAGTAAAGCATCCAGCGCATCTTGGGTGAGCGTGGGTTTAGGCATGCCAGAGCTGCGCGCCAAACGATCGAGGTTATAGTCAGCGAGCAGGGGAATATCCTGCGGGCGCTCGCGTAGACTGGGCACACGCAGCTCGATCACATTGATGCGGTAGTACAGGTCCTGGCGGAACTCGCCTTTTTTCACCAGACCAGCGAGGTCTTTGTGGGTGGCGCTGAGGATGCGCACATCCACCGGGGTTTCCTTTTCCACGCCGACCGGCCGCACTGCCTTTTCCTGGATGGCGCGCAGCAATTTGACTTGCATATGCAAGGGCAGCTCGGCCACCTCGTCCAGGAACAGCGTGCCGCCGCTGGCGGCCTGAAACAGTCCGATCTTGTCCGCGCTCGCGCCGGTGAAGCTGCCCTTCTTATGACCGAAGAATTCGCTCTCCATCAGTTCGGTGGGGATGGCGCCGCAATTGACCGGCACGAAGGGCCGATCGGCACGCGGCCCCTGTTCATGAATGAGGCGGGCCACCAGCTCCTTGCCGGAGCCGGATTCGCCGCTGATGTACACCGGCGCCTGGCTGCGCGCCAGTTTGACGATGGAGGCGCGGATCAATTGCATGGGCGGGGACTCGCCTAGCAACAGGAAGTTCGAGCGTTGACTGATAGTGGTCCGATTACCGGACAACTTCAAGGCGCTCCCCACCAGGTTGCGCAACACAGGCAGGTCCACCGGCTTGGAGACGAAATCAAACGCCCCGGCCTTCAGGGCCTGGATCGCCGATTCCATATTGCCATGCGCGGTGATCATCGCCACCGGCGTCTCCGGGGCGTTTTTCTGTATGTACTCAACCAGCTCAATGCCGTTGCCGTCCGGCAGCCGCATGTCGGTGAGGCACAAATCAAAACGCTGTTTGGACAATAGACTGCGCGCCTGGGCGAGATTCTCGGCGCTCTGGGTGGCGATGTTCATGCGCTGCAGGGTAAGCTCCAGCAACTCGCGGATATCGGGCTCGTCGTCCACCACCAGGGCCAGGTGTTGCGCCATGTTACGCGACCTGCCTGCGCCGCGGGTCGGCGAAGGTGATGCGGAAACAACTGCCGCCGCCGGGTTGCGCAAAGTAATTAAGGTGCGCCTGGTTGCTCTCGCACAGTTCGCGCGAGAGGTACAGGCCCAGCCCGGTGCCTTCCTGCTGGGTGGTGAAGAACGGTTCGAAGATGTGGTCCAACACTTGCGGGTCCACACCCGGCCCGGAATCAATCACGTCGAGATAGGGCGTCTGCGTGCCGAGGAAAACACTCGGCTGGAGTTTCAGTTTGGGGTGCGCCTGGGGCGGCGAATAACGCAAACCGTTTTGACACAAATTCCACATCACTTGGTGAAGCTGACTGGGGTCCATGCGCACGGTGATCTCCTGCCCATAAGACACTTGCACGATCTCGCCGGCTTCAATGTTGTAACTGCGGCTGAATTCCGCGATGAATTCATCGAGCCAGGGGCCCAACGGGAAATTACTAAGCTGGGAGCGGTCACGGCGGCTCAACGAGAGGATATTTTCAACGATGTTATTCATGCGTTGTGACTGTTCGCGGATGATCTCGATGAACCGCCGATCCTCCCTGTCCAGATGGGGCGATTCCGCCAGCAACTGATTGGCGTGGCTGATCGCCCCTAATGGATTGCGGATCTCATGGGCGATGCTCGCGGTAAGCCTGCCCAGCGAGGCGAGCTTCAGGTGTTGCGCCTGCTGGTTGATGCTCGATGTATCCTCAAGAAAAATCAAGGTGCCGCCGCTCTTTTCGCCGCCCAGGCGGGCGAAGCGGGGCAATACCTCGGGTACATTTTTGGTGGGCTGAAATGCGGCCGGCTCATCCTCCGGCGCGCGGCGCCAGCCGCGCAGCAGGCGGGCGAGCTTGGGGTTGAGATCGTCAATCGTGGACTTGGCCTCGCCGGGCGTTAACCCCAACAGCCCTCTGGCCGACTCGTTGATAAGCTGCACCCGGTCCGCCGCATCCAGCACCAGGATGCCGGTCTGCATGCGCTGGATCACGTAGTCGGAGAGTTGCACCATGGTGGCTAGGTCGGCGCCGCGCTGGGTCGCCAGCGCCTCACTCTCGCGGCTGCGCTTGGCGAGAATCCGGCCCAGCACTGCGGTGGCGAAATAGGCGAGACCGAGCAGGCCGGCCTGCGTGTAACTGCCCTGACTGGGAGAACCCTGCAAGTGCGCGGAGCCCTGCTCGATGAGTGTGGCGAGGCTGGCGGCGGCGGCAAACACGATGGCGGTGCGCCCCCCGCTGAGAATACTGCCGCCGGCGACGGCGACCACCAGCAGCACACCAAGCCCACTATTGACGCCGCCGCTCACGTGCATCATCCATGTAATCAGGGCGATGTCTATCAGCACCTGCCCATAAAGCTGAATGCGAAACGGCGGCCAGCGCAGCGCCCACGCCAGCACCATGACACTGCTGAACAGCAGATAACTTACACTCAACCAAAAAAAGGCCTGCGGATCCGTTTCGCCCAGGGGCGTGGGCGTGCGCTCAATCCACAGCAGGATCAAAATCAGGCAGGCGAGGGTCAGGCGATACAGGACAAAAAGCGCCAGCGGTTTCCAGGTCAGCGCCGGCTTATTGGATACGGCGCTATCGAGATCCTTGTCGAGAAAGTCCAGCATAGTCCCGGAAAACGTCAGTGACTCCCAAATTTGTCACGGTGTTCGACGGAACAATAATAGGCGTCGCCCTGCCTGACTGCCTCGCCCTCCAGCACATGCAGGCCGCAGTGCGCGCAGCGCACCATGTTACCGATGCGCGGAGGGCGCTTGACCCGCGGCGCGTTCCAGGCGCGCAGGTAATTGCGCACCAGAACAAAGGCTATCCAGATCAGCAGCCCCAGCGCAATCAAACGTAGCAGGTTGCTCATACGGCGCTAGCATAGCCATTTTTGCGTAAATCCGCCATTTACTCCACAATAACGGTTTTGCTCCCGATTCACTATTCAAGATGAACCTGCACGAATATCAGGCCAAGCAACTGCTCGCCGCCGCCGCGGTACCCATCACCGAGGGCGCCCCCGCGTCCTCTGTCGAGGAGACGCTCATCGTCGCCCGGCGGTTGGGCGGCGAGAGCTGGATCATCAAGGCGCAGGTGCACGCGGGCGGACGCGGCAAGGCGGGCGGCGTCCGGCGCGTGCATAGCCTGGCCGAGGTGGAGAACGCCGCATCCGCGCTGCTCGGCTCGCGGCTGGTGACCGTGCAAACGCCGCCGCAGGGCCTGCCGGTGCACAGCGTGCTGGTCGAGCGGCCGTGCGCCATCGCGCGCGAGTTGTATCTCGCCCTCACCGTGGAGCGCAGCCGGGAACGGGTGATCATGATCGCCTCGGGCACGGGCGGGATGGATATCGAACAGCTTGCCGCGAAAGATGCGGCGGTCGCTCCCGGCATCCTGCCTCCCGCGACACTGGCACATCCCTATGCGGCGCAGATCCACAGCGCGGAGATACACCCCGTGGCCGGGTTGCAAGCCTATCAATGCCGTGATATCGGCTTCGCACTGGATCTTGGCGATAAACAGATTGCTCAATTTACCAAAATCGCGCTCGCGCTATACCGGCTGTTCCTGGAAAAAGACGCAAGCCTCATCGAGATCAATCCGCTGATCGTGACCGGCGCGGGAGAATTGCTCGCGCTGGACGCCAAGATCACGCTCGACGACAACGCGCTGTATCGCCACCCCGACCTCGGCGTTCTGCGCGATGAGACACAAGAGGATGTGAGAGAGAACAGCGCGCGGCAATTCGGGCTCAACTATATAAGCCTGGACGGCGACATCGCCTGCATGGTGAACGGCGCGGGTCTCGCGATGGCGACCATGGATTTAATCAAGCTGCACGGCGGCGCGCCCGCGAATTTTCTCGATGTCGGCGGCGGCACCACGGCGGACAAGGTGGCCGAGGCGTTCAAACTCATCCTCTCCGACGGTAAGGTAAAGGCGATACTGGTCAACATCTTCGGCGGTATCGTGCGCTGCGACCTGATTGCCGAGGGCATCATCAAGGCGGTCTCGGAGGTGGGCATCACGCTCCCCGTCATCGTGCGTCTGGAGGGCAATAACGCCGAACGGGCGCGCGAGTTGCTGCGCATCAGCAATCTAAAAATCATCGCCGCGAGTGATTTGACCGATGCGGCTATAAAGGCAGTTGCAAGTGTCAAGTAGCACCTGTCTTTACTCGTCCCTGGCCCCCAGCCCCTAACCCCTGTATTTATGAGCATTCTGATAGATAAAAACACCAAGGTCATTTGCCAAGGCTTCACCGGCAAGCAGGGCACGTTTCACTCGGAGCAGGCCATCGCCTACGGCACGCACATGGTGGGCGGCGTGACGCCGGGCAAGGGCGGCGAGCGTCATTTGAACCTGCCGGTGTTCAACACGGTGCGCACGGCGGTGCGGGAGACCGGTGCGGACGCCAGCATGATTTACGTACCCGCGCCGTTTGCCGCCGATGCGATACTGGAGGCGGCCGATGCGGGGATAAAAATCATCGTGTGCATCACCGAGGGCATCCCGGTGCTCGATATGCTCAAGGTAAAGGCCGCGCTCGGCTCGTATGATACGCGGCTCATCGGCCCGAATTGCCCCGGCGTCATCACACCCGGCCAATGCAAGATCGGTATCATGCCGGGGGCGATACACAAGCCCGGACGCATCGGCATCGTGTCGCGCTCCGGCACGCTCACTTACGAGGCGGTACATCAGACCACGCAGAACGGTCTGGGGCAAAGTACCTGTGTAGGCATCGGCGGCGACCCGATTCACGGCATGAATTTTATTGACTGTCTGGAGTTGTTTGAGCACGATCCGCAGACCGAAGGGATTATTCTGGTCGGCGAGATCGGCGGAGACGATGAAGAACGGGCGGCGGACTACATCAAGGCACAGGTGAGCAAACCGGTGCTCGCCTACATTGCCGGCCAGACCGCGCCGCCCGGCAAGCGCATGGGCCATGCCGGCGCGATTATCTCCGGGGGCCGCGGCGGCGCCGCGCATAAATTCGCCGCGCTGGAAGCGGCGGGCGTTACAGTCACGCGCTCGCCCGCGGAGATGGGCAGCGGAATGCTGAAATTGCTGGAGCCTTCGCAACACTCCGCCGCGCGATGAGCATTACCCTAAGGATAGTAGCGGCTCAGCTCAATTTCCGCGTCGGCGACATAGCGGGCAACGTGCAGAAAATCATCGCGGCCGCGGCGCGCGCACGCGATGACTTGCACGCCGATCTGGTGGCATTCCCCGAGCTGACGCTCACCGGATATCCACCGGAGGATCTGCTGCTGCGCCCCGATCTGCAAGCGGCGGTGTTGAGCGGTATCGCCGAATTAAAACGCAGCCTCCGCGGCATTGATGTCCTGGTGGGTTATCCGCACGAAGAGTCCGGCCGCCTCTACAATGCCGCAGCCTTGATCCGTAACGGCGAGATCGTCGTGCGTTATTACAAGCAAGAACTCCCCAACTACGGCGTATTTGACGAAAAGCGTTATTTCACACCGGGCGATAACCCCGGCCTGGTGGACGTCAAAGGTGTACCCGTTGCGATCACCATCTGCGAAGACATCTGGCTGCCGCAACCGATGCAGCAGGCAAGGCAGGCCGGCGCGCGGCTATTGGTCAACATCAATGCCTCGCCGTTCCAGTTGGGCAAGGGCGGCACGCGCGCAGAGCTGCTCAATCAACGCGCCCGCGAGGGCGGCATGCCGATCGTGTATGTCAATCTGGTGGGCGGTCAGGATGAGCTGGTGTTCGACGGTGAATCACTGGCGGTGGATGCTCGCGGCGAACTGGTGTTGCGCGCGCCCGCCTTCACAGAGGGGCTCTATCCGCTCGATATTGCGGTTAACAAAACCATCACCCTCCTGCCCGCCGAGTGCGCCGCGCCCTTGCCGGAGGCGCAAAGCGCCTATCGGGCGCTGGTGCTGGGGGTTCGTGATTACATCGAGAAAAACCGCTTCAGCGGAGTGGTGATCGGCCTTTCCGGAGGGATTGACTCGGCGGTGACCCTGGCCCTCGCGGTGGATGCGATAGGCGCCGAGCGTGTCGAGGCGGTGATGATGCCGTCGCGCTATACCGCGCAGATAAGTATCGAGGATGCCGGAAGTATCGCGCAGGCGCTGGGCGTGCAATACAGTGTCATCTCCATCGAGCCTGCCTTTCAGGCCTTTTTGGAAAGCCTCAAGGAAGAGTTTACCGGCCTGCCCGCCGATGTCACGGAGGAGAACATTCAGGCCCGTTGCCGCGGCGTGATCCTGATGGCGATCGCCAACAAAAAGCGCAGGATCGTGCTCTCCACCGGCAACAAGAGCGAAATGGCGGTCGGTTACGCGACGCTCTACGGCGACATGGCGGGCGGCTTCGCGCCGCTAAAGGATACCCCGAAGATGCTGGTGTACCGCATCGCTGAGTATCGTAACGGCATTCACCCCGTCATTCCGCGCCGGGTCTTCGAGCGCCCGCCCAGCGCCGAACTCGCCCCCAACCAGAAAGACGAAGACGCCTTGCCGCCCTATCCTATACTCGATCCCATCCTGGAGATGTATGTTGAGCAGGACGAGCGCCCGGAGGACATCGTGGCCGCCGGTTTCGACGAGCAGACAGTGCGCCGGGTGATCCAAATGGTCGACCGCAACGAATATAAGCGGCGCCAGGCGGCGCCCGGGGTACGTATCACGCGGCGTGCCTTTGGACGCGATCGGCGCTATCCTATTACCTGGGGTGGACGGCAGTAAGGGATCGGGTATGGAGAATAAGGAATACCCAGCAGAAAAACCGGCACTGAGGATGACAATATGAAAAAACTCGAAGCAATCATCAAACCCTTCAAACTAGACGATGTGCGCGAGGCGCTGTCGGAGATGGGCATCACCGGCATGACCGTAACTGAGGTCAAGGGCTTCGGCCGCCAGAAGGGTCATACCGAACTCTACCGCGGCGCCGAGTATGTGGTGGATTTTCTCCCCAAGGTGAAACTGGAGGTTGTGCTCGCCGCTGAACAGGTGGAACGCGCCATCGAGGCGATCACCAACGCGGCGCGCACCGGCAAGATCGGCGACGGCAAGATCTTCATCACCAACGTCGAGCGCGTAGTGCGCATCCGCACCGGCGAACAGGATCGGGACGCGATCTAGAAGCTCATAAAAAACCATTCACCGCGGAGGACGCAGAGGAATACGATCAAAAGGTGATTTATTTCTCCTCCGCGTCCTCCGCGGTGAATGTTGTTTTTATAGAAAAACCGGCCTACTTCACCACCAGACCCTTTACCTCTGCGATGTCAGGGTGATTGGGCTGATTCAGCTCCAGCACCCGCAGGGCGTCGGCCGATAAATCGTCCATTCCCATGATCTTGTAGGCCTTGGCCATGATGCCCAAAGCATCGGGCACTGCGGGTGTGCGCGGGTAATTTTCCACCACATACTTGGCGCGATTGGCCGCCGCGACGTAGGCCTCCCGTTTCATATAGTATTTGGCCACATTCACCTCATATTGGGCGAGGTTGTTGCGCAGGTAGGCCATGCGCTGCGTCGCGTCTTGCGTATATTTGCTGCTGGGGAAGCGCTTGGCCAGCTCGGCGAAATCCTGAAACGACTGGCGCGCGGCGCCGGGGTCGCGCTGGGTCGGGTCTTGCGGCAGATAGCGCTCCCACAGGCCCTTGGACTGGTTGAAATTCGCAAGGCCCTTGAGGTAATAGGCGTAATCCACAAACGGGTGGCGCGGATGGAGTTTGATAAAACGATCCGCCGCCGCGACCGCCGAGGCGGGTTCGTCGTCCTTATAATAGGCGTAGATGAGCTCAAGCTGGGCCTGCTGGGCATAACGCCCGAAGGGATAACGGGCTTGCAGGCTTTCAAAATACTTGATGGCGATTTCATAATCCCCATCGTTCATCGCCGACTTGGCCTCGGAGTAGAGACGGTTGGCCGTCCAATCCTTGGTGGTGTCTATCTGCTCGGGCAGCAGCGAACACCCCGCCGCCAGCAACAACAGCCCGGCCAGGAATAGTTTGGTGATGCCTGGTGTGATACCTTGTTTCATAGTACGCCCGCTCGATTACTGTCCGTTCGCTCTAGTATACCCCGACTGCCGCTCATGACTAAACCCGAACAACCCCGCGCCACCATCCCCATGGAACTGGCCGGCAAACGTCTGGACCAGGCGTTGGCCGAGCTTTTCCCGGACTATTCGCGCGCGAGGCTGCAGCAGTGGCTGCGCGCCGGCCAGGTGCTGATAGATGGGCATCAGCGGCGGCCGCGGGACAAGGTGCTCGGCGGCGAAGGGGTCGTGATCACCCTAACCCCGCAACAAGAGGTCAGCAACCTCCCGCAGCCGATCGCGCTGGACATCGTCTACGAGGACAGCGCCCTGCTGGTGATCAACAAATCCGCGGGCCTGGTGGTTCACCCGGGGGCCGGCAATCCGCAGGGCACCTTGCTCAATGCCCTGTTGCACCATGCGCCTGAACTTGCCCACGTGCCGCGCGCGGGCATCGTCCATCGTCTGGACAAGGACACCAGCGGTCTGCTGGTCGTGGCGCGTAACCTGGTTGCCCAGAAGGCCCTGGTGGAGCAACTCCAGGCCCACAGCCTGCAACGCGGCTACGAGGCGATTGCAGCGGGCGTGATGACGGCCGGCGGCCGCATTGAGACGCAGCTCGGCCGCGATCCGCGTGCGCGCACGCGCATGAGCGTGGCCAGAGAAGGTCAAGGCAAACTCGCCATCACCCATTACCGCGTCATAGAGCGCTTCCGCGCCCACACCCACATCAAGCTCCAACTGGAGACCGGCCGCACCCACCAGATCCGCGTGCACATGGCCCACATCCGCCACCCGATCATCGGCGATCCCGACTACGGCGGACGTCTGCGCCTGCCGCCCGGGGCGAGCGAGGCGCTCATCGAGGCGTTGCGCCAATTCAAACGCCAGGCCCTGCACGCCGCGAGCCTGGGGCTGATACACCCCGCTACCGGCGAGCTAATGCACTGGTCGGCGCACTTGCCGATGGACATGAGGCAATTGCTTCAAGTCCTGAAGGAAGACAATGATGCCTATCTCTCAGCACCCTGACTTGATCAGCCCCGACTGGCCCGCGCCGCAGCGGGTGCGCGCCTGTAGCACCTCTCGCAGCGGCGGCGTGAGCGGGCCGCCCTTAGCCTCTCTCAATCTGGCCGGGCATGTGGGCGACGCTACGGAAAAGGTCGCGGAAAATCGCGCCCGGCTTAAACAAGCGTTAGACCTGCCTGCCGAACCGGTGTGGCTCAAACAAGTGCATGGAACCCGCGTCGTGGATGCGGCCGGCATCGGTACATCCCTGTACGTCAACGGGACACCCGAGGCCGATGGTTCGTACAGCCGCGAGACCGGCATCGTATGCGCGGTGCTCACCGCCGACTGTCTGCCGCTGCTGCTGTGTGACGAACAAGGCTCGCGCGTCGCCGCCGTGCATGTGGGCTGGCGTGGGCTCGCTGCGGGCGTCATCGAGGAGACCCTGCAACACTTGGGCGACACCCGTCAACTCATGGCCTGGCTGGGTCCTGCCATCGGCCCGTACAGCTTTGAGGTGGGTAGCGAGGTACGCGAGATCTTTGTGGCCCACGATGCAGAGGCGAATCACGCCTTTCGTCCGAGTCCCGCAGGGCGTTGGCTGGCGGACCTTTATCGTCTTACCCGGCAACGTCTCAACGCACAGGGCGTCACGCGGATTTACGGCGGCGGGTGGTGCACCTACAGCGAATCGCAACGTTTTTATTCCTACCGGCGCGACGGCGTGACGGGGCGCATGGCGACGCTGATTTGGTTAGAAACAGATACAAGGTAAAAGGGGAAAGATACAAGCTAAAGTCTTTTCCCTTGTATCTTGCACCTTGTATCTTGAATCCGGCTTTAAGGTATCATGACCCGCTAAATGGAACTCCTTACCTGGATCATTGTTTTCAGCCTGCTGGGCGGCGTGTTGAGCATCATAGCGGCGAGCGCCTTTCTGCTGCTGCCGGAGCGCCTGCTCAGCCGCCTGCTCCCCCCGATGGTGAGCTTTGCGGTAGGCGCACTGCTCGGCGTGGTATTTCTTGATCTCCTGCCCGAAGCCATGACCGCACCGGGCGTGGATGTGCATCAGGTGAGCTTCACCGTGCTCGCCGGGCTGCTGGGTTTTTTCCTGCTGGAAAAAACCGTGCTGTGGCGACACCATCATCACGGTGACGCGCAGGTGTGCGAACACACCTCAAACAAGGCGGCTGGCACGCTGATCCTGCTCGGCGACGGCATCCACAATTTCGTGGACGGCATATTGATCGCCGCCGCGTTCCTCACCGATTTCCATCTGGGCGTACTCACCAGCATTGCAGTAGCCGCGCATGAAATCCCGCAGGAAATGAGCGACTTCGTGGTGTTGCTGCATAGTGGCTTTAGCCGCGCCAGGGCGCTGCTTTACAATGTGCTATCGTCCCTCACCACGGTAGTGGGCGCACTGCTCGCCTATTACAGCCTGTCCTCCCTACAGTACACCATTCCCTATGTGCTGGCCGTGGCGGCGGCGAGCTTTATCTATATCGCCGTGGCGGACTTGATACCCGGCCTGCACGAGCGCACCCAGTTGCGCGCGGCCTTGCAGCAAATCAGCCTGATCGTATTGGGCGTAGTGGTGATTTACGCCGCCGAATGGATGCTGCATTAAACCCTTTAAATAACTCGTTGCGGCCCACATATCAGCGCTGACACGAACGTTATAAGGAAACTCCCATGCGCATGGACAAACTCACCAGCAAATTCCAGATGGCGCTCGCCGAGGCGCAGTCGCTGGCGGTCGGGCGCGACCATCAGTTCATCGAACCCGCGCACCTCATGACCGCACTGCTGGATCAGGAGGGCGGCAGCGTGCGCCATCTATTGACGCAGGCCGACGTCAACGTCAACCGCCTGCGTTCGCAACTGGGCGAGGCCCTGGACCGCCTGCCCAAGGTGGAAGGCGCGGCGGGCGAGGTGCATGTCTCCAATGATCTCGCGCGCCTGCTCAACGTCACCGACAAACTCGCCCAGCAGCGAAAGGATCAGTATATCTCCAGCGAGTTGTTCGTACTCGCCGCGCTGGAAGACAAGGGCGCGATGGGCGAATTGCTGCGCAAGAGCGGGGCGGCCAAGGGCACGCTGGAAAAGGCAATCGAACAGATGCGCGGCGGCAAAAAGATAGACGATCCCAACGCCGAGGAGCAGCGCCAGGCGCTGGAGAAATACACCATTGATCTCACCGAGCGCGCCGAGCAGGGCAAGCTCGATCCGGTGATCGGGCGCGACGACGAGATCCGCCGCACCATCCAGGTATTGCAGCGCCGCACCAAGAACAATCCCGTATTGATCGGCGAGCCGGGCGTGGGCAAGACCGCCATCGTCGAGGGCCTGGCGCAGCGCATCGTCAACGGCGAGGTGCCGGAAGGATTGAAGAACAGGCGCCTGCTCTCGCTCGACATGGGCTCGCTCATCGCCGGCGCCAAGTTCCGTGGTGAATTCGAGGAACGCCTCAAGGCGGTGTTGAATGACCTCGCCAAGCAGGAAGGGCGCATCATCTTGTTCATAGACGAACTGCACACCATGGTTGGCGCGGGCAAGGCCGAGGGCGCCATGGACGCGGGCAATATGTTGAAACCGGCGCTGGCGCGCGGCGAATTGCACTGCGTCGGCGCGACCACACTGGACGAATATCGCAAGTACATCGAAAAGGACGCCGCCCTGGAGCGGCGCTTTCAAAAGGTGCTGGTGGACGAGCCGAGCGTGGAAGACACCATCGC
The DNA here is from genome assembly GCA_016195665.1 of Gammaproteobacteria bacterium. Lineage (NCBI taxonomy): Bacteria > Pseudomonadati > Pseudomonadota > Gammaproteobacteria > Gammaproteobacteria bacterium. Next base: position 53,652 of record JACPZD010000027.1, read on the forward strand.
CATCCTGCGTGGCTTGAAAGAGAAATATGAAGTGCACCACGGCGTGGACATCACCGACCCGGCCATCGTCGCCGCGGCGACGCTTTCACACCGCTACATCAGCGACCGCCAGTTGCCGGATAAGGCCATAGACCTGGTGGACGAGGCCGCCTCGCGCATCCGTATGGAGATAGACTCCAAGCCGGAGGAGATGGACAAACTGGACCGGCGCTTGATACAGCTCAAGATCGAACGCGAGGCGCTGAAAAAAGAGACCGACGAGGCCTCAAAAAAGCGCCTCGAAATCTTGCAGAGCGAAATCACCAAGCTGGAGCGCGACTATTCCGAATTAGAGGAAATCTGGAAGTCCGAAAAGGCCGCGCTGGCCGGCACGCAACATATCAAAGAGGCCCTGGATCGCGCACGCATCGAGATGGAGACCGCGCGCCGCGCAGGCGACCTCGCGCGCATGTCGGAACTCCAATACGGGCGCGTACCGGAACTGCAAAAACAGCTCGACATGGCGGCCCAGGCCGAGATGCAGGAGACGAAACTGTTGCGCAATGCGGTGACCGCCGAGGAGATCGCCGAGGTCGTTTCGAAATGGACCGGCATTCCGGTTTCCAAGATGCTGGAAGGCGAGCGCGAGAAGCTGCTGCGCATGGAAGACGCCTTGCACACGCGCGTCGTCGGGCAAGACGAGGCGGTCAAGGCGGTATCCGACGCCATCCGCCGCTCGCGCGCGGGCCTGTCCGACCCCAATCGCCCCAATGGTTCGTTTTTATTCCTGGGCCCCACCGGTGTCGGCAAGACCGAACTGTGCAAGGCGCTGGCCGCGTTCCTGTTCGACACCGACGAGGCCATGGTACGCATAGACATGTCGGAGTTTATGGAGAAACACTCAGTCGCGCGGATGATCGGCGCCCCGCCCGGCTACGTCGGCTATGAAGAGGGCGGTTATCTCACCGAGGCGGTGCGGCGCAAGCCCTACTCCGTGATTCTGCTCGACGAGATCGAGAAGGCGCATCACGACGTGTTCAACGTGTTATTGCAAGTGCTGGACGACGGACGTCTGACCGACGGCCAAGGGCGCACCGTGGATTTTCGCAACACGGTGATTGTTATGACCTCCAATCTCGGCTCGCAGTTCATCCAGGAAACGGCGGGCGAGGAAAATTACGAGGCCATGAAGCGCGGCGTGATGGACATCGTCAGCCAGCACTTCCGCCCGGAGTTCATCAACCGCATTGACGAGGTGGTGGTGTTTCACCCGCTCGCCCGCGAGCAGATCCACGCCATCGCCAACATCCAGATTGACACTCTGCGCAAGCGCCTGCGCGAGCGCGAGATGGGTTTGCAGCTCAGCGAGGCGGCCTTCGATCAATTGGGCGCGGCGGGCTTCGATCCGGTGTACGGCGCGCGTCCTTTGAAGCGCGCCATCCAGCAGACCATCGAGAATCCGCTCGCGCAGCATATCCTGTCCGGCCATTTTGTCCCCGGCGATACCATACGGGTGGATGCGCGGGACGGACAAATGTTGTTTCAAAAAGCCGCTGCGTGAGCGCCCAAGACCCTAGCTCGACATGAGCGCCAAATCCAATCCCGCCACAGCCGGCCTCGCCAATCATCCGGAAGATGGTGCGGCTCACCGCCGTCGCCACAGCTCTAAGTTACTCATAAGTCAGTAATTAAGACTACACTTCATGCTACGTCTCCGCCCCCTATTGAGGGGGCGGGACAGGGTGGGGTAGAGTAAACAGGGTTTTTACTCAGGAGTGTAACGCATAAGAAACAACCCTTCGTGAACCTAAAAACCGGGCGAAAGCCCGGTTTTTTTGGGCCCGAATCATCCCTTCCGCCGCCGGATGGCCATGTAAAAAATTCCGACAAACTCCCCAAAAACCATGCCTCCGCCGGTAATGACGCCGGGTAGAAGTTGGCTAAGGAAATGGAGATGCCCGGCGAATTCTTCATATCGGGAAACAGGGTCCTGCATGCCGTCAGATTAAGACATCAAGGAAACAGCTATTTGACGTCATAGCGTTAAAGCGCTACCATTCACTCTATGAATACAGAAACCAAACGTGCAACCGTTTATTTCGATCCCGATCTCCACCGCGCCTTGCGGCTGAAGGCAGCCGAAACGGACCGATCCTTGTCCAATTTGGTGAACGAGGCCGTGCAATTAAGCCTTGCAGAAGATGCGGAGGACTTGGCCGCAGTCAAGAAGCGGAGGCGGGAGCCCAATCTTGTTTTCGAGGATGTGGTAACGGACCTGAAACGACGTGGGAAGATATAGGGTCCTGATCAAGCCCTCCGCGGTAAAGGAGATAGAGTCCATACCGCAAAAGAAGGATCGGATGCGGATTGTTAACCGCATTCAACAACTGGCAGACAACCCGCGTCCGCCGGGTTTCAAGAAACTCTCAGGTCACGAATATTACCGGATTCGGCAGGGTACCTACCGCATCGTTTATGCCGTCCATGATAACGAGCTTGTCGTCTATGTTGTTAAGGTGGGCCACCGTAAAGATGTATATCGGGCGAAAATAATCTAGGGAAAGTAATGCCGCTCGCCAAAACCATGCAATTGTCTATCCTGTGAGCATCAACCTTAAGGCCCCATCCGTCTTGCACCCGATCGCTGGTATCCGGCTAGGCGCCACCTCGGCGGGGATCAAAAAGCCCGGCCGCCGCGACCTGGTTATCATCGAAATCTGCGAGGGTGCAAGCGTCGCCGCGGTGTTCACGCAAAATGCCTTTTGCGCCGCACCCGTTACTGTCGCGCGCGCGCACCTTTCTTCGGCGCCGCCGCGCCTGCTGCTTATCAACACGGGTAACGCCAATGCGGGCACCGGCGCGCAGGGACTCGGCGCTACCCATAACTGTTGTGAGGCGCTGGCGCGGCTGGCGGATTGTTCTGAACAAGAGGTGCTGCCGTTTTCCACCGGTGTGATTGGTGAACCCTTGCCGGTCGCCAGGATTGTGGAGGGGCTGCCTGCGGCCTATGCAAACTTGAGCGTCACCGGCTGGCACGACGCCGCGCACGGTATTATGACCACCGATACCGTCGCCAAGGGGGTGTCGCGCCAGATTGAGATGATGGGGGCGCTGGTCACTGTCACCGGTATCGCCAAGGGCTCCGGCATGATCCGGCCGGACATGGCGACCATGCTGGCCTACATCGCCACCGATGCGGCGATTTCTCATGACGTCTTGCAACAGTGCCTGAACGAGTCCGTTAAGGTGTCGTTTAACCGCATCAGCGTGGACGGCGACACCTCCACCAATGACGCCTGTGTGTTGATCGCCACCGGCCAGAGTTCGCTCGCCCTCATTGACAGTACCGCCCATCCCGCCTACGGCGACATGCTTCGAGTGATTACTGAGGTTTGTGTGGAACTCGCTCAAGCCATTGTGCGCGACGGTGAAGGCGCGACAAAATTTATTACATTGGAGATCAGCGGCGGCGCGAGCGAGGCGGAGTGCGACGCCGTCGCCTACAGCATCGCCCACTCGCCGCTGGTCAAGACCGCGTTTTTCGCGAGCGACCCCAATTGGGGCCGCATCCTCGCCGCCATCGGCCGTTCGGGGGTCGCCGGTCTCGACATCGAAGGCATCACCATTCACCTTGATGACGTGTGCATCGTGCGCAATGGGGCGCGCGCACCGGACTACACCGAGCAGCAAGGCCAGCAAGTCATGCGCCGCGAAGACATCACCGTAAAGGTGGATCTCGGCCGCGGAACGCACGGCGCCACCGTGTGGACCTGCGATTTCTCCTATGATTACGTGCGCATCAATGCCGAGTACCGAACGTAAATATCCGCATGGATGAACATCTGAATCACCAACATGTCGTAGCAGCGGCGATTTTTAACAAACAGGGCGAGGTGTTGCTGGCCTTGCGGCCCGCGCATTTACATCAAGGCGGTTTGTGGGAATTTCCGGGCGGGAAGATCGAGGCGGATGAAGACGTGCGCACGGCGCTTGCCCGCGAACTGCACGAGGAACTGGGGATCACGGTCACTCGCGCCCGGCCGTTGATCCGCATTCCGCATCGTTATCCAGATAAGGCTGTGCTCTTAGATGTGTGGCGGGTGGATGATTTTGCGGGCGAAGCTCACGGCCGGGAGGATCAACGCCTGGAATGGGTGGCGGTGAACCGGCTGCGTGACAAGAGTTATCCTGCGGCCAATCTTCCCGTCATCACGGCGCTGGAATTACCCTCGCTCTATCTCATCAGCGAAGAACCCGCGACGTACCGGGATGTACTAGTGTCGCGGGAGGCAGGATGCCGGGAGCGGCCGGACCCGGCCGCCTTTCTCGCCACCCTCGAAGCCTGGTTGAAAAACGGCGCGAGACTGATTCAGTTGCGCGCCAAGACCCTGGACGAAGACGCTTACGCCGCGCTGGCCGTTAACGCGCTGACCTTGTGCAAGCACTATAACGCAGAACTGCTTTTGAATGCCCCGGTGCAAATCGTCATGGAGCTGGGCGCCCCCGGCATTCATATGAGCAGTGCGCAACTGCTGGGTTTTGAAACCCGGCCGGTGGGAAAAGAAAAGCGGGTCGCCGCCTCCTGCCATACCGCGGCGGAACTTGCCCATGCACTCGCCATCGGCGTGGACTTTGTAGTGGTTTCTCCGGTGCTGCCCACAACAAGTCACCCGGGGGCCGCGACACTGGGCTGGACAGGCCTACGGGCGCTGACCGAGCAGGCCACCGTGCCGGTGTACGCCTTGGGGGGGATGCAGCCGGAACACCTCGATCCGGCCTGGCAATACGGGGCGCAGGGGATTGCCGTGCGCGGCGTCTGGCCGAGCGTCAAACCGGCCGAATTCATGGCTCATTTTCAGAGTCGTTACTCATAAATCAATAAGTAAGACTGCACTTCCCGCTACGTCCCCGCCCCCTGTGCAGGGGGCGGGACAGGGCGGGGGTAGGTAAAACAGGGTGTTTACTCAGGAGTCATAAAGTAAGATGACATGTTTTACTTTATGACTCCTGAGTACCGGGCAGATCTTCGGTGTCTTGTTCGCCCGCCGTTCCTTTGCCGGCCCGCTCTGGAATCCGGTAGCCTTCCCCGGCCCACGTGCCGAGGTCTATCTGTTTGCAACGCTCACTGCAGAAAGGTTTCCAGCGCTGTTCCTTGGTCCATTCGACTGTTTTACCACAGGTGGGGCATTTGACGACGCTCATGCTCATATCACGCAACAGGTCATCTCAAATTCCACATCTTCGGCGGTTTGCAGGGCGCGGCCGTTGGCCACCGGTTCCATAAAGCGCACCGTGAAGCGGTGTTTGCCGCCGCTGATCTCGGCGTAATAGGGCGAGTCCCGAGGGATCTGGATGCGTACCAACTGGCAGGGTGTTTCCGGGTCGAGCGACTTTTGATAAAAACCGCCGATGGCGAGTTCGCGGGTAGGCATGGCGCACTCGCGCACCAGGCGCAGAATCAGCCCCACCGCGTATCGCACGCTGTCCAGCGAAGTGAGCCAGCGCTCCAGATCGCCGAGGCGCTCGTAAGCGGGGCGCTGCAGCCAGTAGTGGTAGGCGGGAAGATCAAAGTCGCAGGTGCCGCCCGGTGTGGCGCTGCGCTGTTTGATGCTGGTGATGAATTCGTTCTGGCGCACCAGTTGGCCGGGTTGACCGCTGAGGGTGTGCAGCCGGTCAACCAGCACATCAATCTCGTCCAATATCTGGACGAGACGCGGCTGGTCCACGCCGGGGGCATGCTCCAGCCGCGTGAGGGTGGCGGCGTGGCGTTCCAGTTCCTTTAGAATCTCGGTGCGCAGATCGCTGCGCCCGCACACATTGAGGATGTCGAGCAGGGTTTCCATCGTCGCCCGGCTGTCCCATTCGGTGTCGCCCTGCAACGTGTGCTGGATCTGGTGAAACAGAAACTCCAGCCTCAGAAAGGTGCGTACCCTTTCATTAAGCGGTTGTTCGTATGTAATCGTTTCTACCACTAGCGTTACCAGCGAAGGGGCGGGGCAAAACGCGCCATAAACGAACTATTGTCCATTACTTGGCGCGCGCTGGCAAACTCTCACGGCCTAGATCCCTATAGAGCCTGTCCAATTCGCTCACCCGCCGCTCCAGTTCGGCGAGACCTTTATCATTGACGATCACGTCATCGGCGCGCGCCAGCCGCTCACACCAGCCGATCTGGGCCCGCAACATGGCGGCGGCCTCGGCGGCGCTTAGCCCGTCGCGCGCCATGACGCGCCGATATTGCAGGCTGTGAGGTGTATCCACCACAAGAATGCGATCTACTTCGGTCTCTTGCCCCGTCTCCAGCAACAGCGGAACGCACAGCACACAGTAAGGACCTGCCAATTTGTCCACACGCTCGCGCATCGCCGCGCGGATGGGAGGATGTAAAATGGCCTCCAGGGCCTTGCGGCGGGCGGGATCGCTGAAGATGATACGCCGCAGGCGCGGCCTGTCCAAGGCGCCTTGAGCGGTGATGATATCCGCGCCGAAGGCCTCGACGATGCGGGCCAGGGCGGGTGCGCCGGGGACCACCAGCTCACGCGCAATGACATCGGCGTCCAGCACCGGCGTCCCGAGCTTGGCGAACAGCCCTGCCACGGTGGATTTGCCGCTGCCTATGCCGCCGGTCAGGCCGACTTTGTATATCATCCTAATAAAGCTCTTGCACCGCAGAGGACGCAGAGAATAGGGAGGAAAAACAAGTCCTCAGCTCGTTCTGCCGCGTCACCCTCTGGGCGAGCGGGCTTGTGAAGTTAACCACCTGAACCTCTTTGCGTTCTCCGCGCTCTCTGCGGTGTAACACCGTTTAGGATCATAGATGTGGGCTAGGCCAGCCCGGCAAACTGCAAGTAAGCCTGGGTCAAATCCTTCCCCCATAGCAAACTAATCCACCCCGCCAGGGCCAGATACGGGCCGAAGGGGATGGGCACATTCTTATCCCTGCCCCGCAACAATATCAGGGCTATCCCCACCAACGCCCCCAACAGGGATGACAGTAATATGATGACCGGTAGGGCCTGCCAGCCCAGCCAGGCCCCCAGCATGGCGAGCAGCTTGAAGTCGCCGTGCCCCATGCCCTGCTTGCCGGTGACCAGCTTGAACATGATATAGACCGACCACAGGCTGAGGTAACCCGCCAAGGCGCCGATGATAGCGGTCTCGCTGTCCACGAACACATTAAACAGGCTTAAGCCAAGACCGGCCCATAAAAAAGGCAACGTGATGCTATCCGGCAACAGTTGATGATCGAAGTCTATGAAGCTCAGGGCGATCAACGCCCAGGTCAGCGGCAGCGCAGCGAGTCCCACCCCGCCGGCGCCGAAATACCATGCGACTACCGCCGACAAAAGCGCCGTCGAGACCTCGACGATGGGATAGCGCAGCGCTATGCGCGCCCCACAGCCCGCACATTTACCACCCAACAGCAGGTAACTCAACAGGGGAATATTCTCTGCGGCCTTGACGCCCCTTCCGCACTGCGGACAGTGCGAGGGGGGGTGCAATAGATCGAAGCGCGCCGGTGCGACGGTCTGTGGTGCGCCACTCAACTCCGCACAATGCGCGCGCCATTCGCGCTCCATCATCTGCGGCAACCGGTGGATCACGACATTCAAAAAACTGCCGACAATAAGGCCTAGTAACCCCGCAGACAAGATAAATAGCCAGGGAAGCGTCTGGAAGATGTCCATCATCGGCATACAGAGAAAAGAGGCAGGAGAAAAGAGAAAAGTACCGGCATACTTCCGGGGATAAATCTTTTCTCTTGTCTCTTTTCTCTTGTACCTGCCTTTATACCACTGCCCCCAACTTGAATATAGGCAGATACATCGCCACTACCAAACCGCCGACCAGCACGCCCAGTATCACCATGATGAGCGGCTCGAGCAGGCTGCTCAAGGAGTCCACCTGGTTGTCCACCTCTTCCTCGTAGAAATCGGCGACCTTGGTGAGCATCGTGTCCAGCGCGCCGGATTCTTCTCCGATTGCGGCCATCTGCACCACCATGTTCGGGAACAGATTGGATTGACGCATGGCCTGGTTCAACTGCTGGCCGGTGGATACCTCGTCGCGCATCTTGAGGATGCCGTCCGCGTAGACGATGTTGCCCGATGCCCCGGCGACCGATTGCATGGCCTCCACCAGCGGCACGCCGGCGGCGAACATGGTGGCGAGGGTGCGCGCGTAGCGGGCGATAGTGGCCTTGGTGACGATGCCGCCGATGATCGGCGTTTTCAGCAGCATGCGATCGAGCAGCCGGCTGAATTTGCGCGAGCGGCGCTTGGCCTGGACGAGTCCCATGACGGCCAGTATGATGCCGCCGAAGATCGCCCACCACCACTGCTGGAAGGCCGCCGAGAGGTCAATGACGAAGCGGGTCAGGGCCGGCAGGTCGGCGCCGAATCCCTTGAACAAGGACTCGAACTGCGGGATGACAAAAATGAGCAGGATGGCGGTGATGATGAAGGCCACCACCAGCACGGCGGTGGGATACCACAGGGCCTTTTTGATCTTGCCTTTCAGGTTCTCGATCTTTTCCTTGTAGATGGCGATCTTGTGCAGCAGGGTTTCCAAAATACCGGCGTGTTCGCCGGCGCGCACCAGATTGCAGAACAATTCGTCGAAGTAATAGGGGTGTTTTTCCAGCGCCTCGGTCAGTGAGGTGCCGCTCTCCAGATCGCCCTTGATGGCGAGCATCAACTCCTGCATGCTGGGATTGTTATTCCCGCGGCCGATGATCTCGAAGGATTGCACCAGCGGCACGCCCGCCGAGATCATGGTGGCAAGCTGGCGGCTCATGACGGCGATGTCTTTGGGGGTGATCTTCTTCTTGCGGCGCCCGAAGTTAGAGCGCTTTTTGATCTTGATGGGGTTGATGCCCTGCCGGCGCAGATCCGCCTTGACCAGCGCGACGGTCGTGGCGCGCGTCTCGCCCTTGATACGGTTGCCCAGTCTGTTGGAACCTTCCCAAATGAAGGTATCTTGTTTAATCGCCTTTGCAGCCATAATGTTCAAGACCTCTCGTGTAACACAGGTCGCTCCCGGCATCCTGCCTCCCGCGACATTAGCACGTCCGTGTGCGGCACAAGACAAACTACTCCTTATTCGACATTAGCGGCAGAAGAATGGATAACTTTAGTGTCTCGGTCAAATTTTATTCGTTGGTGACCCGGTTGACTTCCTCAAGGCTGGTAACGCCCTGTTTGACCTTCTTCAGCCCCGACTCGCGCAGGTCGGCGACCCCTTCTTTTTTGGCCTGATCGTTGATCTGCATGGAGTTGCCGTCCGCCATGATGATACGCCCCATTTCCTCGGAGACCGTCATGACTTGATAGATGCCGACCCGGCCGCGGTAACCCTCGGCGCAGTTCTCGCAGCCGGCCCCGGGGCCGTAGACCTTGAAATTGCCGATCTCTTCCGGCTTGAAGCCTTCTTCGAGCAGCGCCTCCTTCGGAATGTCCAAGGGTTTTTTGCAATGGGGGCACAAACGCCGGGCGAGGCGCTGGGCAATGATGAGCGAAATCGAGGAGGCGATGTTGAATGGCGCGACACCCATGTTCACCAGCCGGGTCAGGGTCTGCGGGGCGTCGTTGGTATGCAGGGTGGAGAGCACCATGTGGCCGGTCTGCGCGGCCTTGATGGCGATCTCGGCCGTCTCGAGGTCGCGGATCTCTCCCACCATGATGACGTCCGGGTCCTGGCGCAGAAAGGCGCGCAGCGCCGAGGCGAAGGTGAGGCCGGCCTTGGGGTTGACATTGAGCTGGTTGATGCCGGGGAGATTGATTTCCACCGGGTCTTCGGCGGTGCAGATATTGCGGTCGGCGGTGTTGAGGATAGTCAGCGCGGTGTACAGCGACACGGTCTTGCCGCTGCCGGTGGGGCCGGTGACCAGCACCATGCCGTAGGGGCGGTGGACGGCGTCTATAAAGAGTTTCTTTTGCTCTTCTTCGTAACCCAGCGCGTCTATGCCGTGCTGGGCGCTGGCCGGGTCCTGGATGCGCATCACGATCTTTTCGCCGAACAGCGTGGGGCAACTGCTGACGCGGAAGTCCACTGCGCGATTCTTGGAGATCTGCATCTTCATGCGGCCGTCCTGCGGGACGCGCCGCTCCGAGATGTCGAGCCGCGACATCACCTTGAGCCGTGCGGCGATGCGATTGGCGAGCGCTACCGGCGGCGAGGCCACCTCACGCAGCACGCCGTCCTGGCGAAACCGCACCCGCAGCGCCTTTTCATAGGGCTCGAAGTGGACGTCCGACGCCCCTTTGTTGATGGCGTCCAACAAGACCTTGTTGACGAACCGCACCACCGGCGTGTCGTCTACATCCGCCTCGGAGGCATCAGCCGCGGCCTGCTCGTCGCCGGAGGTGATCTGGAGGTCGTCCAGACTGACATCGTCCAGAGCCGAGATGGCGCTATCGCGCGCCTCCAGGACCTTGTCTATGATCTTGGCGAGCTTGTCCTCCTCGACCAGTACCGGCTCGGTGTTGAGGCCGGCATGGAACTTGATCTCATCGAGGGCGCGTACATTAGTGGGGTCGGCTACCGCGACAAACAACTTATTGCCGCGCTTGAAGAGCGGCAGGGTGTGATGCTCGCGCATCAGTTTTTCATCCACCTGGGCCGCGGCGGTTTGATCCATGTCCATCGCATTGAGATCGAAAAGCGGCACGCCGAACTCCTGGGAGGCGGCGGTGGCGATGGCCCGGCTCGACAGGATTCTGCTTTGCACGAGGTAGGTGACAAAGGGGACCTTGCTGCGCAGGGCCTGTTCGTAGGTCTGCTGGGCCAGGGCCTCGGTCAACAGGCCGTCCTGCACCAGGCGGCGCCCCAACCCGCTCACGTTGAGTTTTACGTTCGATATGGCCATGATCTAATAATATCGTACCGTTTAGGCTTGAACTTAAGGAAACTCTGATACATCAGAGCTTGCTTAATAGTAGATTATTGCATGGCAAATAGCCAATAGCCGAGGAGCGGCAACTTGTCATCGCTTGAGGCTCCAAGTACCATGCTTGTTTGTCTGTATAAAAGGCTTCGGAGCAAAATATGTTTCACGGCAGTATGGTAGCCCTGGTCACGCCGATGCAGGCGGACGGCGCGCTCGACCCGGAGTCCCTGCGGCGCCTGGTCGAGTTTCACATTGAGCAGGGCAGCAACGCCATCGTGGCGGTGGGCACTACCGGCGAATCGGCCACCCTGGACGAGGAAGAGCATTGCAGGGTGATCCGCCAAGTGGTGGATTTCGCCGCCGGGCGCATCCCTGTCATCGCCGGGACGGGCGCCAATTCGACCACCGAGGCCATCGTCCTCACCCGTTGCGCCATGCAGGCCGGCGCCGATGCCTGTCTGCTGGTCACGCCCTACTATAACAAGCCCACCCAGCAGGGCCTGTATCTCCACCATAAGGCGGTGGCCGAGGCGGCGCCTATCCCGCAGATCCTCTATAATGTTCCCGGCCGCACCGCCTGCGACATGCTGCCGGAAACGGTGCAACGGCTGGCGGCCATCCCCAACATCATCGGCATCAAGGAGGCCACCGGAGACCTCGCGCGGGCGCGGGAGATTCTGGATCGCTGTGGTGATACAATAGATATTTATGCGGGCGACGACGCCACCGCGATGGACATTATTTTAATGGGTGGCAAGGGAGTCATCTCGGTGACGGCCAATGTAGCGCCCCGGCTCATGCACGAGATGTGCGCGGCGGCGCTGGCGGACGACCGGGCCAAGGCGTCTTCCATCAATAACCGTCTGATGGCCCTGCACAAAGACCTGTTTATCGAGTCCAACCCCATCCCCGTGAAGTGGGCGCTCCATCAAATGGGTCTGATCCCGCCCGGCATTCGCCTGCCGTTAACCCCGTTGTCCGCGGCCGCTCACGACCGCGTGCGGCGGGCCCTGCAACACGCTGATCTAATATAGGTTGCACTATGGTACGTATGAGCAGACTGTTTCCACACTCTATTATTGTTCTCTGCCTGACGGCGCTCAGCGCCTGCGGCACAATCTCCGCCAAGCTGGATGAGATGGGCCAGGACCAGAGAACCGATTATAAAAAAAGCCAGACCCTGCCCCCGCTGGAGGTGCCACCCGACCTCACCAGCTCGACCATAGATGAAAGCCTGGTCGTGCCGGACATCACCCCGTCGGGCAGCGCCACCTTCTCTGCCTACAGCGGGGAGCGCAACGACCCGGCCGCCGCGCGCGGCGAGAACGTGTTGCCCGCACAAGACACCGTTCGCATGGAGCGCGAAGGCGACAAGCGCTGGCTGGTCATCAAGGGCGAGCCGGCGCAGATCTGGCCCAAGGTGCGCGAGTTTTTTATCCAAAGCGGCTTCCTCATCAAACAGGAAGATCCCAAGATCGGCATCATGGAGACCGACTGGATGGAGAACCGCGCCGACATCCCCAAAGATCCGATCCGCTCGGTGCTGAGCAAGGTGTTCGATTCGCTTTACTCGGCCGCGACGCGCGACAAGTTCCGCGTCCGGTTGGAGCGCGGCAAGGAGGATGGCACCACCGAGCTGTATATCTCACACCGTGGCGTCGAAGAGGTGGTAAAGGGTACCGATACCATCTGGCAGTCGCGGCCCTCCGACCCGGAACTCGAGGTCGAGATGTTGAACCGGCTGGTCGTGTCGTTTGGCATGGATGAACAAAAGGCCAAGGCGTTGCTCGCCCAAGCCGCGCCTGAGCGTCCGCGCACCGCGCTCACGCGCGATGCCGGCGGCCAGACTGCATTGACGGTCGAGGAAGATTTCTCGCGCGCCTGGCGGCGCACCGGACTCGCCCTCGATCGCGTCGGCTTCACCGTCGAAGACCGTGACCGCTCGCGCGGCCTGTATTTTGTGCGCTATGCCGACCCGCTCAAGGATGAGAAAAAAGATGCAGGATTTCTATCGAAATTGAAATTCTGGGGAGGCAAGGATGACAAAGCCATCGCCGAGCAATACCTGGTCAGCCTGATCAGCGCCGAGTCCAAGACGCGCATCGTGATACTCAACAAAGACGGCAAGCCCGAGAATTCAGAGACCTCCAACCGCATCCTGGCTTTGCTTGAAGAGCAGTTGAAGTAAGGGGTCCGTAAGCGCAACTTCCCGTGCGCTTCGCCAGCTTGGGCAGCGGTAGTCGCGGTAACGCGCTGCTGATCGAGCACGGCGACAGTTGTGTACTGGTGGACTGCGGCTTTACTCTGGCGGAGACCGAGAGACGCCTGGCGCGGCTCGAGAAATCGGCCGAACAGCTCACCGCCGTCCTCGTCACCCACGAACACGCCGATCACGTAGGAGGGGTGGGCCTGTTGGCGCGCAAATATTCTCTGCCCGTGTGGATGACGCCCGGCACCTGGTCGCCCGCCCGCTTTGGCGACATTCCTCGCTTAAACTTTTTCAGCAGCCACACGCCGTTTACTCTGGGCTGCCTACAGATACACCCCTTTCCGGTACCGCACGATGCCCGCGAACCCGCTCAGTTTGTATTTGATGACGGGCGTCACCGCGCGGGCCTCCTGACGGATACCGGCCGCAGCACGGCGCACATCGAAGAGATGTTGAACCGCTGCGATGCGCTGCTCCTGGAATGCAACCACGATCCGGCGATGCTGACTAACGGCCACTACAGCGCGAGCCTGAAACAGCGCGTCGGCGGACCGTTGGGGCATCTTTCCAACGACCAGGCCGCGCAACTGCTGGCGCGTCTGGATCATTCACGGCTGCAGCACGTCGTCGCCATGCATCTTAGCGAGCACAACAACACCCCGCAGCTTGCGTGCCGGGCACTCTGCGAGGCGCTACGCTGCACGGAAGAAGAGGTGATCGTGGCGGACCAGCGCGCCGGGTTGGCCTGGCAGGTGCTGGCGTAGCTGGGCAATAGCCGCGCGTTGAGAATTTTGCTAAAATCCACACTTGTTCCAGCCTGATAAAACCCAGACCTAGACCCATGCTGCAACTGCGCGGTGCGCCAGCCCTCTCCGCCTTCCGCCTCGAGAAGCTGCTTACCCGGTTATGCCAGGCGGTGCCCAGGCTCACGCAGGTTCATGCCGAATTTCTCCATCTTGTAGACCTCGACGTCGCCCTCACCCCTGAAGAACACGAGCGGCTTATCCGGCTCCTGAGCTACGGCGGTTCAGGGGCGGAGGCTGACTCCGCAGAGGCTGCGTCCTTGCTCGTGGCGCCGCGCTTTGGAACCCTCTCCCCGTGGTCCAGCAAGGCCACCGACATCGCCCATCGCTGCGGCCTGAACAAGATCAAGCGCATTGAACGTGGTTTGATGTACCGCTTCACGATGAGCGGTCCAGCGCTGACACATCAGGAACTCGGCCTGATCGCACCGCTTATCCACGACCGCATGACGCAGCAGTTGTTGAGTGATCCTTCCGCCGCGCGACACCTCTTCCAGAAAGCGGAGCCCGCGCCGCTGACCACCGTGGATGTGAGGGGCTTGGGGCGCTCGGCGCTGTTCAATGCCGATCAAAAAATGGGCTTGGCGCTATCGTCCGATGAAATCAACTATCTTTTGGAATACTTTGCGGCGGTCAAACGCAATCCCAGCGACGCCGAGTTGATGATGTTCGCGCAGATGAATTCCGAACATTGCCGGCACAAGATTTTTAACGCCGACTGGATCATTGACGGCGAGCCGCAGGCGCTCTCTCTGTTCGCCATGATTCGTAACACCCACCAGAAAAATCCGCAGGGCGTTCTTTCGGCCTATAAAGACAATGCCGCAGTCATGCAGGGTTCCAGGGCGGGACGGTTCTTTCCAAATCCACAGAATCAAGAATATTCCTCCCGCGCTGAAGACACGCATATCTTGATAAAGGTGGAAACCCACAATCACCCCACGGCAATTTCGCCGTTTCCGGGTGCGGCCACCGGCAGCGGCGGCGAGATCCGCGACGAAGGCGCCACCGGTCGCGGCGCCAAGCCGAAGGCAGGCCTGTGCGGATTCTCGGTCTCGCATCTGCGAATTCCTGAATTTTCGCAATCATGGGAAACGGAAAATTACGGCAGGCCGCAACATATCGCGTCGAGCCTGGAGATCATGCTGGAAGGGCCGATCGGCGCGGCGGCGTTTAACAATGAATTCGGCCGCCCGGCTATCTGCGGCTATTTCCGCACCTTCGAGATGCGCGTGCCCACCGAGTACGGCTCCGAGTGGCGCGGTTATCACAAACCCATCATGCTGGCCGGCGGTCTCGGCAATATCCGCGCGCAGCATGTTGAGAAAGACACCATCCCCCCTGGGGCGGCGCTCATCGTACTGGGTGGGCCGGCGATGCTGATCGGCCTGGGCGGCGGTGCGGCCTCGTCCATCGCCGCCGGCACGGGCGATCAGGCGCTGGACTTCGCCTCGGTGCAGCGCGACAACGCCGAAATGCAGCGCCGCTGCCAGGAGGTGATAGACCGTTGCTGGCAGATGGGCGATGACAATCCCATCATCTCCATCCATGATGTGGGCGCGGGCGGGCTGTCCAATGCGTTACCGGAGCTGGTCAACGACAGCGGGCGCGGCGCGCGCATCGAGCTGCGCAAGATTCTGAACGACGATCCGGGCATGTCGCCCATGCAGCTCTGGTGCAACGAGGCGCAAGAGCGTTACGTGCTGGCGGTTGCGGATGAGCGAGTCGCCGGGTTTGAGGCACTGTGCGCGCGGGAGCGCTGCCCTTACGCCGTGGTCGGCACGGCCACCGCGGAGCAACAGTTGATTCTGAGCGACGCCCATTTTCAAACTACGCCGATAGACATGCCGCTCCAGGTGCTGCTGGGCAAGCCGCCCAGGATGGCGCGTAACGTCGCGCGGATTGCGCCGGCAAAAACCCGTTTCGACACGCACGGGCTCGACCTGCACGAGGCCGCATTGCATGTGCTGCGCTTTCCCGCCGTGGCGAGCAAAGGTTTTCTCATCACGATCGGCGATCGTACCGTGGGCGGGCTGGTTGCCCGCGACCAGATGGTAGGGCCGTGGCAGGCGCCGGTGGCCGATGTAGGCGTCACCGCCGCCGGTTTCGACGCGTACACCGGCGAGGCGATGGCCGTCGGCGAACGCACGCCGCTGGCGCTGCTCAATCCCGCCGCCTCGGGGCGCATGGCGGTAGGCGAGGCGATCACCAACATCGCTGCTGCCCGCATCGCGACGATCTCCGACATCAAACTCTCCGCTAACTGGATGGCGGCCGCGGGCTATCCGGGCGAAGACGCCGCGCTGTTTGATACGGTGCGAGCCGTGGGTATGGAGCTGTGCCCGCAGCTCGGCATAGCCATTCCCGTCGGCAAGGATTCACTCTCCATGAAAACCCTGTGGCTCGACGGCGACATCACAAAGCTTGTCGCTGCGCCGCTGTCGCTGATCGTGAGCGCCTTTGCACCCGTGCTCGATTGCCGCAAGACGCTCACGCCGCAGTTACGCAGCGACCGGGGCGAGACCGCGCTGATCCTGGTTGATCTTGGCATGGGAGAAAACCGGCTGGGCGGTTCGGCGCTGGCGCAGGTCTATAATCGCCTGGGGAGAGAGTCGCCGGACTTGAATGATCCGGCTCTGCTGAAATATTTTTTTGCAGCGATACAAAAACTCAACGAGCAAGAGTTGCTGCTTGCCTATCACGACCGCTCGGACGGCGGTCTGTTTGCGGCGGTGTGCGAGATGTCCTTTGCCGGGCACACCGGTGTCAGCGTACACCTCGACGGCGTTGACGGCAATACCTGCGCGGCGCTGTTCAGCGAAGAGCTGGGCGCCGTTTTGCAGGTACGCATGGCGGATAAGGAACGTGTCCTTACCTTCTTGAATGAACATGGACTGGGCCGCTACAGCCACGACTGCGGCCGGCTCAACGACATGGATCGCATCGTCTTCACGCATCACGGCAAGACAATACTTTCCGATACGCGCGTGAACTTGCAGCGCGCCTGGATGGAGACGTCGTATCAGATGCAGAAATTGCGCGATGATCCGGTTTCCGCGCAACAGGAATACGACGCCCTGCTCGATGCGCTGGATCCGGGCTTAAGCGCCAGCCTGACCTTTGCCGTCAACGAAGACGTTGCTGCACCCTATATCAAAAAAGGCCTGAAGCCGCGCATCGCCGTGTTGCGTGAACAGGGTGTCAACGGCCACGTCGAAATGGCCGCCGCCTTTGACCGCGCGGGCTTCACCGCCGTGGACGTGCACATGAGCGACATTTCGCAAGGGCGCAGACGTTTGGACGAATTTCAGGGCATGGCGGCGCCCGGCGGATTTTCGTACGGCGACGTGTTGGGTGCGGGCGCCGGCTGGGCCAAGGCGATCCTGTTTAATGCACGTGTGCGCGATGAATTCGCCGCATTCTTCAATCGCGGCGACAGCTTTGCATTGGGTGTTTGCAACGGCTGTCAGATGATGTCGCAGTTGCGAGAGATGATCCCCGGCGCAGCGGACTGGCCGCAGTTTGTACGCAACAAGTCGGAACAATTCGAGGCGCGCTTTTCACTGGTGGAGATCCCGCGCTCGCCCTCGTTATTCTTCCAGGATATGGCGGGTTCGCGCCTCCCGGTCGCCGTTGCGCATGGCGAGGGCCGCGCCGAATTCCAGACCGGCGCCGGTCCACGGCAGGCGCTGAACCAGGGATTGGTCGCCTTGCGCTGGGTGGACAATTACGGCAAACCGGCCGAGGTCTATCCCGCGAATCCCAACGGTTCGCCGCTGGGCATCTGCGGTCTCACCACCCCCGACGGCCGATTCACCATCCTGATGCCGCATCCGGAGCGCGTATTCCGCACCGTCGCCAACTCCTGGCATCCGGACGAGTGGGGCGAAGACGGCCCGTGGCTGCGCATGTTCCGCAACGCGCGGAAGTGGATGGGTTGAAAGTGAGGGAATCTCTGAACTATTATCGCTAACCGCCAAGGTCGCCAAGAACGCCAAGATTTTTTACTTATACTTATAATTCAGTTTTTTCTTGGCGGCCTTGGCGCCTTGGCGGTTCAACATAAACTATTCTGAACTTCCTTGGAGAGAATAGGAGGCTCAAGGCCACTGCCTGGCATGGTGCAGCAGGCGCAAAATCTGCACAACATCACCCCGCACCCAGTACACGGCAATGAAGGGGGTCCCCGATATGACCAGCTCACGAGTACCTTGCATACGCCCGGGCCGGCCGATATTCGGTTGATCTACCAGATACTCCACTGCTTCGCGTACTCGTTCCGCCATACGACTTGCCGCCCGCGGATCGTCCAGGGCGATATAACGCCCGGCCTCCTGAATATCCTCGAATGCAGGTAGCGTCCACTCAAGGCGCACGTTTACCCCAGCGTTTCAGTTCAGCGATGGCCTTGTCGTGGCTTACCACATCGCCACGCTTTGCCGCAGCAACGCCTTTCTGGATAGCCTGCACTTGCCACTCTTGCAAGGCTACATATTCTTCAATAGCCTGTGCCGCGAGATAAGACTTAGAGCGATCCGTGGCCTTGGCTAGGCGCTCCAGGCGCTTAGCCAGATCATCTTCTACGCGCACTGAGATCAACGCATTGTTACTCATATTCTCACCTCATGTTTCCATTATCATCATTTATGATGATAATGATCGCTTATGCTGTTGTCAACCGTCACCGCATCGAATCAAGATGAAGCCGGGGTAGCTCACTCTGAACGTGCCTCGCCAAAAAAAAACCGCATCAGAACGGCCATTTACCATTGAATGGATAGTCGTGTAATATAAACTATAGTCCCATTGGAGTAATGCCATGATCTTGCATACCACCGAAGTCACACCCTTGCCGGAATACCGGCTTGCCGTTCGTTTTAACAACGGAGAAAACGGCATCATTGACCTATCCGCAGAGCTGACTGGCGACATGTTTGCACCCCTGCGCGACCCTGAACTTTTCGCTACTGCCTATCAGCATCCAGAAATGCGCACCGTAGCCTGGGCCAATGGTGCCGACTTGGCGCCGGAGTTTTTGTTAGACCTGCTGCATGGTCAGCAACAAGCGGCGTGATGTTGCGAGCAGCGGTAGTGCTATAGATCAGGCTGCGTAAGCTGCCTGACGATCAGCAGGATGAGCCAATGCTACGTTTACCCCAGCCTACTTCTCCAGTGGCAAGAAAGTAGACCTGACCCTCGCTTCGCTTCGTGCAGTGGCAAGAAAGTAGACCTGACCCTCGCTTCGGACCTGACCCTCGCTCCTGCAGCCGCGCGCGATAGCGCGTCGGCTGCAGCGATTTGTTTGGCAAATGCTGGGTATGTCCAATGAGGCCGTCCTACCGGCGAGCTGCGATTTTTTCCAGTACATGGCGCGTCATGCTGAGCGCAAGCTCGTGCTCGCCCATGAATACCGCTCCCGCATGCTCGCTGCGCAGCAGCGCCGCCTCTTCCTCACCGTGGGTGCGCACCGAAACCTCGACCTGCGGATTAAGCCCGCGCGCGATCTCTATCATGCGACGCGCACGCAGCGTATCGGGGGTCGCAATCACCAACATATGCGCCCGCGCAATATGTGCTTGAACAAGGACGGCCGGGTCCGAGGCGTCACCCGCGACGGCATGGATTCCGTGTTCGCGCAACGTCTCGACCAACTCACGGTTCTGCTCTGCCACGACGAACGGCAACCGGTGTTCGGCCAGCGCCTCGCCGATACGCCGGCCGACGCGGCCATAGCCGACGAGCACCACATGGCCCGTAACTTCGCGCGACTCGACCGTCATCGGCAACTCCGCCAGGGGATCATCGGGACGCTCCAGGGCGAGCGCGAGTTTCGAGCGCGATCGAATCCAGGCCTGCGCGGGTTCGACCGCCTGGAACACCAGATGGTTGAGCGAGATCGAGATGAGCGCCCCGGCCAGAATGAGATTCATACCCTCTCTCGGCAGGAGTCCGAGGGAAACCCCGAGTCCCGCCAGGATGAACGAGAACTCGCCGATCTGTGCCAGGCTTGCCGACACCGTGAGCGCGGTGTTGAGTGGATAGCGGAAGGCCAGGACCAGCAAAAAGGCGGCCAGCGATTTGCCCACGACGATGATCGCGACCACGGCCAGCACCTGCAGCGGCTGTTGTATCAAGACATTTGGATCGAACAGCATGCCCACGGACACGAAGAACAGCACCGAAAAGGCGTCTCGGAACGGCAGGGACTCTTCCGCGGCCCGATGACTGAGATGCGACTCGCGCATGACCATGCCGGCGAAAAAGGCGCCGAGCGCGAGGGAGACGCCGAACAGTTGCGCGGAGCCGTAGGCGATGCCCACCGCCGCCGCAATCACGCTCAAGGTGAACAGCTCGCGCGAGCCGGTGCCGGCAACGTAGCCGAGCAGCCACGGGAAGACCCGCCGTCCGACCACCAGCATGAGGGCGACAAAGATCGAAACCTTCCCGAAGGTGATCAAGAGCGCTTTCAGTAGACTCCAGCCGGCGGCGCTCTCGGCGGCGTCACCGGTGCCGCCGCCCAGCCACCCGGACAGCGGGGGCAACAACACGAGCGCCAAAACCATCGCCAGATCCTCAACGATCAGCCAGCCGATCGCGATCCGACCGTTGATGGACTGGAGCAGGCCGCGCTGCTCCAATGCCCTGATGAGTACGACCGTACTGGCCACTGAAAGTGCCAGACCGAACACGAGGCTCGCACCCGGGCTCCAACCCCAGAGGATGGCGACGCTTGCGCCGAGGGCCGTCGCTACCGCGATCTGAACGATGGCGCCGGGCAAGGCGATTCGACGAACAGCCAACAGGTCAGCGAGGGAGAAGTGCAGCCCGACACCGAACATCAGCAGGATGACGCCGATCTCGGCCAATTGGCCCGACAGTTCGGCGTCAGCAACAAAACCTGGCGTAGCAGGGCCGAGCATGACACCGGCAATCAGGTAGCCAACCAAGGGCGGCAGCTTCAGTCGGCTGGCGATGAGGCCCATCATCAGGGCAAGGCCCAGACTGGCGGCAATGGTGGTGATTAAGGTGATGCTATGGGGCATGTATCTTGTCGCCTAACGTGGAGCTAAGGGGCTGCGCGCTTTTGCGCAGTCCCGCTTGAGTGATGCAGAGTTAGCCTTTTACTTGATAACACCGCATACCATACGCGCACCGCCACCGCCAAGCGGAGCAGGATGATCTGCATGATTGTCTCCACCCACATGTACCATCAGCGAACGGCCTGCAAGGTCTGCCGTCTTGAGGCGAGGAGCGAGTACCGGTTGGCTGGCGTTACCTTCCGCATCCACGAAGAGTGCGGGCAGATCACCCAGGTGGCCTTCACCCCAAGGCGTGTCATGGCGTTTTGTGTCGAGCGGGTCGTAATGGCCACCCCCAGCAAGCGCGGGAACCATTTTCCCCTCCTTCTCCTTCGGCTCACAGCTTGGGTTTTGGTGCAGATGGAACCCATGCAACCCAGGGGGAAGCCCTTTCAGTGACGGCGAAAATACCATGCCGTACTTTGATTCAGTGATTGATACCTGTCCAACGCTAGCGCTAACACCCTTTGCATCGACCATGGACATTTGCACTGTTGTGTCGGCCATTGCACTGCCAGCGCAGAGCATGAGGGAGAGTGACGTGAGTTTCAGCTTCATAATATTTCCTTTCATGGTGGGTTAAAAACAGGGGGCTAACGTGAAGTTAACCGGCGGCGCGCTTTTGCGCAGGAATCTTCCCCCAATAAAATTGACACCTGATTAAGCGAATTGAATTTCATACTTCGCGGGTGACACATAATTTAAAGATGAGTGCATTCTACTGTGGTTATAGAAAGGAAAATAGCTGCGCAATGCAGTAAGCAATTGGC